>JAAYPM010000022.1 GCA_012519815.1 Bacteroidales bacterium | reverse complement strand
CGATAATTTGGTTCGAAAATACAATGCCGATATCATAATTTCCGACAATCGATTTGGTATGCGCAGTTTATTGTGTCGCTCTGTGTTTATAACACATCAAATTCGCATTCGGCTTCCATGGTTTTTGCGACCGTTTGAATATCTCTTTTTTTTGGTTAATAAAAGCATGATTTCAAACTTTGATGAATGTTGGATTCCTGATTATGAAGGAACAAAAAATTTATCTGGAATTTTATCACATAGTTGGAAAGTACCAAACATGCATTATATAGGTCCTTTAACAGCACGAGAATCTATTACTTGCCCTATTGTATATGATATTGTGGCTATTGTTTCGGGACCAGAGCCACAACGAACAATTTTTGAAAAAGAACTCCGTGCAATTTTACCGTATCTGCCTTATAAATCGTGCATTGTTCGTGGTGTTGTTGCCGCCGAAAATAATTTTACAAATATTAAAAATTGCAGAATTCAAACGTTTGCAACAAATCATGAAATAAATCATTTTTTATGCGGTTCAAAGCTTGTAATTTCGCGTGCTGGCTATAGTTCAATTATGGATTATGAAAAATTAAAAATAAAAGCCATTTTAGTCCCAACCCCCGGACAATCAGAGCAAATATATTTAGGAAAATATTTGGAACGAAAAAACACATATTGGTGTGTTTCTCAAAAAACAATGCATGCCGTCTTGCCCTCTATAATCCATGAAGTGCTTATGAAAAATCCTCTGTAACTTCTTGCTCTATTGTCTTGTTTTTTACAAAATAGATGTATGTTTTGTGGTAGTTTTTTATTGCATATCATACTATAACGTATACTAGTGCTTGTAAATATATTGCAACAATATGAAAATGATAAAGAAAAAATCATATTTTTGTAACGCAACACTAAAAATATACATACTATGAAATTTACCGATAATGAACACGCACTTACAACTATAAAGTTTATTAATGGTACGAATAAATCAATTTTTTTAACAGGAAAAGCAGGAACAGGAAAAACCACCTTGCTTCGCACTATTGTGTCTAATACGCATAAACAAGTGTTAATTGCAGCACCAACAGGAATAGCGGCACTTAATGCAGGAGGTGTAACATTACATTCGCTGTTTCAGATTCCGTTTGGAGCATTTATTCCATATACAGGTAGTACTCACATGGAAAACGTTCAATTTGAAATTACACCACTAGACCAACTGCCCCAAAAAATTAAATTACATGCAGCTAAACGAAATTTATTGCAACAAACCGAACTGCTTATTATAGATGAAGTAAGTATGCTACGAGCCGATGTGCTTGATGCAATTGATACGATTTTACGATATGCACGTCAAAAACGTACACTCCCTTTTGGCGGTTTGCAAGTGTTATTTATAGGTGATATGCTGCAATTACCTCCTATTGTGAAAGATGAAGAATGGAATGTTTTGCAGCAATTTTATAAAAGTCTCTATTTTTTTGATGCCTTAGTATTTCAACAACAAAAACCTATAACAATTGAACTGCAACGGATTTATCGGCAGTCTGATGTGGATTTTGTGAATATTTTGAATAATTTACGTAACAATATAATAACCGCAGACGATACTCGCATATTAAATTCATACGTAAAGTCGGATTTTGCAATGAATAAAAACGATTCTTACATTCATATTACAACCCACAACCGAAAGGCTGATACCATAAATGCCGCAGAATTACAGAAACTTACCACGCCATCATATTTTTATGAAGCATCAATTACGGGCGATTTTCCCGAACATATATATCCTATTGATATTACAACAGAATTTAAACAAGGTGCTCAAATTATGTTTTTAAAAAATGATTATTCTGGTGAATCTCAATATTATAATGGAAAAATTGGTGTGGTGCATGAAACAACTGCCGACAAAATTCTTGTTGAATTTCCTGAAACAAAAACAATAGTAGAAGTAGAAAAATATACTTGGGAACATAAACGATTTGAATTACACAAAACGACGGGTGAGATTCAAGAAAAAATTATAGGAACGTTTACGCATTATCCAATAAAATTGGCATGGGCTGTTACTGTGCATAAAAGTCAGGGGCTTACCTTTGCAAAGGCTATTATTGATGTTTCTGACGCCTTTGCTCCCGGGCAAATATATGTGGCACTTTCGCGACTTGAATCGTTAGATGGATTGGTTTTAACCACGCCAATTAAAGAAAATATGCCTAATCAAAATGCTCGTTTGTTACAATTTACTAACAGAAAATTAAATACGCAAGAATTAGAAAATGAATACAAAAACGGGGTTATTTCATATATAGAATCGCATATAGTAGAGTCGTTTGATGTGTTGCCATTACATACTATGATACAACGACACATTGCTACGTACACAAAAAGCGAAACTCATTCAAATAAACAAGCATTTAAACCAGAAATTGAACGTATTTGTAACAAATTAACGCCACTTATTGAAGTGTTGCAAAAATTTCAAAATCAAATCAGACGGTGTTTTTATACTAATGCAGAGTTGGATTTTATATTGCAACGTGTGCAAGCAGGGGTTGCTTATTGTGAACCTATTTTTGATGAGGTTTCACAGGACTTTTTTGCTCTTATTTCTGAACTTCAGTCAATACGAGGAGTTAAAGCCTATGAAACTGAACTTAGAAACTTAGAATTGTCAGCTTTTAATCAATTTCAAAAAATGAGAAAAAGTATTGAAATTCTTACTGCCATTATTTCAAATAAAACACTTGTAAAAAAAACGCCTGTGCCTGAATATATTATAGAAAAACGTGCACAGTATGAACAGAAAGCATCTGTTAAAAAAGCAAAAAAGCAAAAAACACCTGCAAAATCAAAATTAAAAGATAAGCGTACAACACAAGAAATAAGTTTTGAAATGTTTTCGGCGGGAATGGAAATTGAACAAATTGCAAAAGAACGAGATTTCACCGTAGGAACAATAGAAAAACATTTAGCTTATTTTGTTGCCGAAAGCATGATTGATATTGAAGATTTAATGTCAAAAGAAAAAGTGAATCTTATAAAACAAACAATTAAAAATGTTGAGAGTTTTTCGCTTAAAGCAATAAAAAAAGCTTTGCCCGACACTATAACATATGGCGAAATACAATTTGTGCTGGCTCACATAGAAGCAGGAGGATATTAATATAAAATCATTAATTTTGTATGAAAGAATAACTATGTTTTTTTCATACATTTTCCTAAAAAAGGTAAACGGTGTGATGTGAAAAGATAATAGGGAGTATATATTGCACCAAAACTTTTATAAAATTTTGCTATTCCTTTAATTTGTGAGCCTTCAAAATCAAGTATTGCATTTTCTTGTGCATGTTTTTGAATAAAGTTTTGAATAAGTAAAAACATACTGCTGTTTTCTTTGCCTTCTGCATTTGAATTTGCAAGTAAATAATAATATGTTTTTGGGGTTTTTAAAAATGCAACTGCACTATTTATCGAATTATTTTTTTTTGTTCCTATGCACTCTAAGGCATGGTTTGTATTGGCAACATCTAAAAGATGTGCTATTATTTTTTTGTAATGCTCTAAATCGGGGTATGCAAATAAGGGTATATAAAAATCTAAAAATTCTTGATGACTTATTGTGTGAGAAGTTATGTTGTTTTTAATGGCTTTTTTAATATTGCGTTTGCAGTTTTTATTAAAAGCATGTTCAATTTCCACATGATTTTTATGTAAATCTATTGTATAATTAGCCTGTTCTTTTGATTTTTTTGTGTTGAAAATAGGTGCATAAGTAGCATATCGCACACTTATATATTTAGAAAGTATTGTTTCAAATTTTTCATATATGTCTTTGGAAATAACATGTGGCGAAAAAACACCTAATTTTTGACACAAAGGTGGTTGAACCACATATCGTATTCCATATTTTGATTTTATTGGAAGTGGCATAACTGCCTCATAATCATTGTAAATCATGGCGTCCCATTGTGGCGAAACGCAGTTTAAAAACCAACTGAGTGCATATATTTCTGAATGTATGGCAGAAGAAACACATGCGTCCCATTTATTAAAATCAATATTTGCATGACGCACTAATTGAATCATTCGGAAAGATTATTTATGAGTGTACGTATAGGATTTGGTTTTTTTCTATCATTATGTGCACGTGATGCTTTTTTGTTTTTTTTCATACGTTTTTTTACTTCTTTTTGTTGAATCCTTTCATGATGTGCCTCATAATTTTTGTTTGCCTTTCTATCTCTACGGCGCATATTACGGCGAATTTGACGTTTGTTTAGAGGTTTTTCAATAGCCTGTTTTTCCTTACGGCGTTTTTCATCGGCTTGTTGTTGACTTTGTTCGGGACTGGCATCGGGAATATATGCACCTTTTCTTGCTTTACCTTGTGCATATGTAAGGCTTGTGCATAAAAATATAGTTATTATTGTATATGTAAATCGTTTGAAAATAACCATTGCTATAATAAATACAAGTTTTATGAATTTTGTATCTTTACAAAGATAAATATTTGTATGTATGTTTCGAAAATTCTCTCTATACTTTTTTGTATTCTTTAGCACATTGTTTTTGCTTTCTTGTAAAAAAGAGCAAAATCCTGTTCCATTTACTTCTGTTAATATACATGTTTTTAATATTGAAAGTGATCCTCAATATTCAGCATTGCGTTCTCCACTCAATTCTGTGTATGTTTCATCGTCAAATTGTGTGGGATATAATTGTAATGGAGTAGTGGTGTTTCGAGCAAAAGTAGAAGGAGGGCATGATGATTATAAAGCCTTTGACAGAACCTGCACGCACGAAGCCGATACCTGTGCTATGGAAATTGATAGTGCATTTCCTGATTTGTTAGTATGTCCGTGTTGTGGTTCTGTTTTTTCTATGATTGGTGGATATATGCAGCAAGGACCAGCAAAACATCCTTTAAGAGAATATAGCTGCGATTTTTATGATGGAGATTTGTATATTCGTTAATAATACTATCTCTCTAAAGTGGTAAATATTAGGTTTGTATAGCTAAAAGATTTGTAATAGCTACAAAATAATCTTTTTTCCGTCTTTTGTATGATACGTATATTCAAGAAAATTATAGCTGCTCATAGCATGGGTGCGAATAGAAAATGAATATAAAAATTTCCATTTTTGCAATAAAGAAAATACTCCTTTTGAAATATATCCAGCAATAAACGGATGTGCTTTTATAGTAAGATGTTTAATTTTAAGCACTTTTGTTATATGTCGTAAATCGTGCTCAATTTGATGCATAATGTTAATAGAAGGAGAAATATTTCCAGAACCATTGCATGTTGGACAAACTTCATTGGTATTTAATTTAAGCTCAGGGCGTACTCGTTGCCGAGTTATTTGCATAAGCCCAAATTTACTGAGCGGAAGAATATTATGTTTTGCTCTATCGTGCGACATAGCTTCTTTCAGCGTTTCAAACAACTTTTGTTTGTTGTCAGTGGTACGCATGTCAATAAAATCAACAATTATAATTCCACCTAAATCACGCAGTCTAATTTGTCGTGCAATTTCTATGGCTGCATGTTTATTTACATCAAACGCATTGGACTCTTGATCTTTTTCAAACTTGGTACGATTCCCACTATTTACATCAATTACATGAAGTGCTTCTGTTTTTTCAATAATAAGATATGCACCATTTTTTACAGGAACAGTTTGCCCAAACGAACTTTTTATTTGGCGTTCAATTCCAAATTGTTCAAAAATGGGAGGCGTTGCTGTGTATAGTTTTACAATTTTTGCTCGTTCGGGAGCAATAGTTGTAATATATTCTTGTAACTCATCTTTAAGTTCTGCATCATTGGTAAGTATATTGTTAAATTCCACCGTAAAAATATCTCGAAGCAATGCTGATGTTCTACTTATTTCACTTACAATAAGATGAGGTGTTTGATTTTTGAATTTTCGAATTTTTCGTAATGCGTTTTCCCATTTTTTTACGAGTTCTTGAATTTCGAGTTCTATGTCGGTAATTGTACTTCCTTCGGCAGCGGTTCTTACAATTACGCCGTAGTTTGGTGGTATAAGTGCACGAACAATACGTTTTAAACGAGCTTTTTCTTCGGGTGTTTCAATTTTTTGAGAAATAGAAACTTTATTCGAAAAAGGTAAAAGAACTATATTTCGTCCAGCAATTGATATTTCGGAACACAGTCGTGGACCCTTTGTAGAAATAGGTTCTTTTGAAATTTGCACAAGAATATGTTGCCCCGATTCAAGCACCTCTGCAATATTGCCATTTTTGTCAATATCTGCTAAGCGTTCATTTTTTTCGAATGCTTTTATTGGTTTTGTGCCAATAAGATCTTTTAATAAAGCAGAAAGAGAGCTGAATTGTGGACCTAAATCATGATAGTGTAAAAAGGCATCTTTTTCATATCCTAAATCAACAAATACCGCATTAAGTCCAGATATAACTTTTTTAACTTTCGCAATATATATATCTCCAACTGAAAATTGCGGTGTATCTGTTTGATTACGAATTAATTCAACTAAATGATTGTTTTCAACGAGAGCAATATCTATATTGGATTCTTGGCTTCGTATGATTATTTCTTTATTCACTTGAGTAGTGTTTCATTGAAACTGATAGTAGTACGTTTTTGTAAAAATTGTTAAAGAACAATGTTTTTGTAAAAAATTGAAACTATCGGCTTTACATTTATTATTATGACTGACAGAGAAACATATTTTCTCTACTCGTATCATTATTAAGTATTAATCCTTTGAAGCAGAAGCAACAAAGGATTAATATATTTTAAAAACAAAAAGAAAATTTATTTCTTTTTATGTCTATTTTTTCTAAGACGTTTTTTTCTTTTATGGGTAGCTATTTTGTGACGCTTTCTTTTTTTTCCACTCGGCATATTATATTCCTCCTGATTTTATTTTACGTTATCTTTTACCGAATTAATAAATGTTTTTGCAGGTTTAAATGCAGGAACATTATGCGCCGGAATTATAATAGTTGTATTTTTTGAAATGTTTCTTGCTGTTTTCTTAGCACGTTTTTTAACAATAAAACTACCAAATCCTCTCAAATACACATTGTTACCTTGCGTTAAAGATTCTTTGATTGTTTCCATTGATGCTTCAATAGTTTTTTGAACTATTACTTTTTCGATTCCTGTTTTTTTCGATACTTCATTTACGATATCTGCCTTTGTCATATTTTTATAATTTTAACTATCAAATAATTAACCTTTATTTTTTTTGAGAAAGCAAATATAAGGTAATTAATTGAAATGGTACAATAATTTACAATAATTATATTTACGTTTAAATGTTTTTATTTGAGAAGTGGATCGTTCTTTTCTCTTGCTTTGTCTTTACAATTAGAATTATGATCGCGATATTTACTTGTAATAATTACAAATCTGTTTGCAATTGTGTCAAATGGAACTTGATGTTCTGGATCTTTAAATAATATAAGTTCATATTCATAAATGCCTGATTTTAATACTCGTGCATTGTATTCTTTATAATATCCTAAAGATGTGTCTGTAGCAACATATCCTTGAAACACGTTACCTTCATTTGTATAGTCAACATATCGTCGGATTTTAATAGTATCACCCGGTACCTTTATAAAAAGATGATTTGATTTGAATTTTTCAATACCATCAATTACAAATTTTGAATTGATTTGGTCGTTATGTTTATTTGGATTTTCACGACACGGGCATGCGGTGTCATTCCCTTGGCGAATATATTCTAAGGCTACTTCTTCGGTGCATTTTTTTGATGGATCTAAAATATAGGGTTGAACCCAGTCGCTCGCAATAGTATCCCACACCATAGAATCGCAAAAATCATAATTGTTGGTTGTAATCACTGGATAAATAGTAATAACAGAGTCGGGGCCGTATGTTTTTTTGAATACTTTTATGCCTTCCATATCGCAATCAATACTACTTGGTTCCTCTTTACATGAGATAAAGTATATGCTTATTACTGTGCACATTAAAAACAAAATCTTTTTCATATCGCAATTATTTTAATTCGCTTGTTAAAAATCACATAGAATTTACAAAAATAAAGATAATTTTAGCTAAAATAGTAAAACTTCAATAAAAATACTATGATTTTCACTATTTTTAAATAAATTAGTGTAATGAAATATTTTTTCTCTTTATATACGCTTCCAACTGTCTTTGTTTTTTTAGTGATTTTTGTAAAAATTATTGAAGTTTTTGCCCATGTATCATGTGCTCAATTTGGCGTAATTCCTCTTTCTTTTCAAGGCTTTTGGGGGATTTTTTTATTTCCACTTATACACGGTTCTTGGTTTCATTTATTTTCAAACTTGGTTTCATTTGTTATTTTAAGTGCTTTTTTATTTTATACCTATCATTCGGTTGCATATATTGTTTTTTTTGTTGCGTATCTTATTCCCGGTTTATTTACATGGTTTATAGGAAATCCTTTTTCTGTGCATATTGGAGCAAGTGGCATTGTGTATGCATTTAGTGCATTTATGATTTTTTTAGGTTTTTTTAAAAAACAACGCACCGTCTTAGCTATTTCTTTTATTGTTCTGTTTTTGCAAACTGGCATAATGTGGGGAATAATTCCACAAAATGCTGCTATTTCGTGGGAAACTCATTTGGGAGGATTTATTGTAGGAGGTTTGTTAGCGTATTTTTTTAAAGATTTTGCTTTTGTTCCATTTTCATATGCTGCGAAACAAAAATATTCACCACAATCGTCAACAGATACTACTATTGAATTTACCTATACCGTACGAAAATATACAAAAAATTATATTGAATAGAATGTATTCTGTGGTTACATAAAAAAGAAAACTGTAAAGAATACAAAGAAAAATACAACATATTGAATAAAGCTACTTTGCGAACATTGCGGTTAAAAAAATGAGTGATTTTTGTCTGCTTTTATATTCTTGTTTCAAAAGCACATTCATATAGTTGTTTGTCGAATAATAGTGATTATATAAAAAAAGGGTGCTTCTTTTGAAAACACCCTTTTAACTAAAATCATTATTCTATTTATAAGAATCTCAATCGATTATCTACAATATTTGCTTTTTCTTTTAAATAAGGAAATATGTTATTTATTATTTTCATGCTTTTTGAAGATGCCATACGCATTTCTTTTTGTTCAGCATCTGTTTCAACCGTTTTAGAATCGGTAACCACAAGCATATACACGCCTGTTTCTCCTAAAATTATGCTTGACATTGTACCTACTTCAAGATTTGTTGCTGTGCCAATTACTTTTGGCTCTTTTCCAATATTTTGTGCTGTAACCGAAGCAAAAGTAATAGTGTTAGAAACTATAGGAGTTACATTAAATAATTCGCCAATTGCTTGCAAAGTTTTTTCTCCCGCATTATTGTTAATTATATTAGTAATGTAAGCTTGTTTCTTTTCAATACGTATAATTGACTGTATTTCATCTTTAACTTGCGCAAGTGTTTTTGTGCCTTTTTTAAATGTTTCTGTAACAACAGCAACTACAAAAGCATCACCGCAGGTAAAAATATCAGAAACCACTCCTCTTGCATTTTTAGAATCATGAGCCCATCGAATTAAATCACGTGAATCGGAAATTCCAGAAATAAATCTTTGATTTGGTGTAACATTTTCTGCTATACGCTTTACAAGTGTATTATTTTCAGCAATTGATATATCAAACTGCTCTTTTGTTTCATTTTTTGAAGCAAAATTTACAGCTTCAGAATATACTGCTTTTCGAGTATCGGTAGAGTATTGAATTTCTCTTGCTAAATATTGAACTTGTACTCGTTTTGATTTAGGACCTTGGTTTAGGATTTCTATAATATGGACACCGTATTGTGTAGGTGTTATGTAAAATTTGCCTCGCTCTCCAAAAAAGCAAGTATCCTGAAACGGTTGTACCATTTGTCCTTCATAAAACCAATCAATAACACCTCCCAGCGGAATAGATGCACTATCTGCTGAATACATACGTACAAGGTCTGTAAAATTTGCTTCTTTATTTGTAAGTACTTTTTGAAGACTGTCTGCTTTTTGCATTGCATCTTCTCCAATTAAAAGAATATGCCGAGCACGTGCCGAATCAGACGCATAACGAATGTCAGATATTTTCGCAATTTTATACATGTTATTTTCTAAATACATGTCTGTTGTGCTGTCTATTGCTTGCGAAAATGCAAAATCATCAATAACTTCGGGTAACACTCCTTTTTTGTAATAAGTTGGGTCAAATTTTATATCAGAATTAATATTTAAGAAACTTTGAATATTACGAGCGTTAATAAAACCATCACGCAAATTTGCTGTGTGTATTTCTGTATTACGAATATCTTCGGCAGTTGGATTAATAGCAAAACTTACATATTCAATAGTTACTGCATCATCTTCACGCATAAATTTTTTATCTTTTTTGTGAGCTTCATAATAGGCTGCTATTTCTTTATCGGTAATAGTTACTAACGAATCTGCAATAGAATTATAGTCAATTTTAATAAATTCAATAGTGTTTTGTTTTGATTCTTCAGCAATAGCCATTTCTATTTCGAGTGCTGTAGGATACATTGCTTTTGATACAATAGTGTTTAGTTTTGTTTCGAGCACTTTTTGATGCATTCCCGTTTCAAAATTTAACCATTCCATGTAAAAATCAGGATATTGCTCACGAATGCTTGATAAATTAGCAAGTGTTTGTAATAGAATATCTTTATCGAATTGGCGTGTGTCAGGATTTTTGAAAATATCGGCGTTATATACTTCTGGAGCAATGTTGTCTCCAATCATAATGTCTTCAAATTCACTTGATGAGATGCCAATAATAGAAAGCCATGGATTAAATATTCCGATTCCTATTTTTTCATAAGTGTCATCGTACACATTACGTGCAATAAAAGCATCCCATGCTCTGCTATATACACCTTGTTGTTGCATTTCAGATGCGTTTCCGTCTAATTGTTGTTGAAGACGTTCTAACATTTCATAGTATGCTTCATATGGGTATTTTTCACCTTTAATTTCTGCTATTACATTTTCGTTTCCTGTAATAGATGAAAACATTTGAGGGTCAAGCCCTGTAATTACAAATGCTAATAAGGCAACACCAATAAAAATTGTAGTGATCCCGGTTTTGCTTCGAAGTTTTTGTATAACTGACATTATCTGATTTTTATATTAATGTTTATTTTAAGTTTGCAAAGATAAAAAAAATACTAAATTCTAATGGGTATCTTGTAATATTTTTACATGAATTAATTCTATACGTGTCCCTGTGATTTTAAGCACCGTTAATTTTAAGTTATTAATGGTTATTGTTGCATTTATAGTAGGAAATTTTTCGTGATAATACAGGAAAAAACCTGCGAGTGTTTTGTATTCTTCTGAATCAGATAGAGACAGTTGGTAGGTTTCGTTTAAATGATCAATTTCTTGTCTTCCAGAAAATATAAATTCTTGTTCATTTATTTGCCGTTCTTCAAGTTCAATTTGGTCGTGTTCGTCTCTAATTTCCCCAAAAATCTCTTCAATAATATCTTCAATAGTAACAATTCCTTCTGTGCCACCAAATTCATCAACAACTACTGCAATACTTTGTTTTTCATTAATAAACTGAGCAAGCATTTTTTTTGCACTCATCGTTTCGGGAACAAACGGAATTTTCCGAAGAATAGACGAAATAGATTCAGGATTTTTAAGCATATCTGATGAGTGCACATATCCAACAATCGTGTCCACAGAGTTTTTATATACCAAAATTTTTGAATAGCCTGAATCTGCAAATTTTGGAATTAACGTATCTAATTCATTTTCAATGTTTATTGTAATTAACTCGGTTCTTGGTTTTAAACATTCCCGTAATTTTACCGAAGAAAACTCAAGTGCATTTATAAATATTTTAAAATTATTTGTCTGCTGATTTTTTTGTTGTGTTTCAGAAGATTTTTCAACAAAAAAATGCCTTAAATCGTGTTTTGCTCTATCTTTTATATTTTGTTCACCACGTTTTTTTAAACGAGTAAATTTGAAAAAAAACCGTGAAAGTATATGTGCAACAATGGTTATAGGATATGTTATAATAAAAATGATGATAAATGGAATTAAAAATATGCGAAGAATAAAATGTGCATGAATTTGAAAAACAACCTTAGGTAAAAGTTCAACTGTAAAAATGAGAATAATTGCAGCTATAATAATTTGAACAATTATAATAAGTAGTTGTGATGGTATCCATGCTGACAAAATTAATTCTACAGCATATACTATTAATAGTCCATATGTTACAAGTGTAATTGTTTTTGTTAATAATATACTTATAACACATATATCAAAACGTTTTAAAAAAAACGAGATGATTTTTGCTGATACATTTCCTTTGTGCACATCTATTTCAACTTGCAATGTGTTGGAATTAAAAAACGCAATTTCTAATCCTGACAAGAGAGTTAAAAGCAATAAACAAACAATAATTAGTAAAAAATAACTCATTGTGAATTGTGTTTATGTGTTAAAATGTTTTCTTTTTTTGATGAAAAATAGAATGCATGATATAATAAAAATCGTTAAAAACACGTAAAAATCTTTTGAAAATTGTTGTTTTTTATAAACATCAACAAGCGTAATGAATGATGCAATAGCTATAAACAACCATATATATGTAAGAATTTTTTTTCGCATGTATTATTGTGTTTCTGTTGCCAAAGAATCGGTTTCTTCTGAATCATAAAATGAAAAAACTCCTGTAACATTGGTTATTTCCCAGTTATCAAAATTTTCATCAGATGTAAAACCTTGTCCAATAATAATATCTTCGGAGGTGGTTATTTGCACATGTTCATGAGAATATATTTTCCCTTTTGCTTGTTCCCACACTAAAAATTCGGTATGCAATATTTCGCCTTTTGAGTTTTTAGCAATTACATTTCCTTTTGCTTCCCATTTGTCTTCTTCTTCATACTGAATGGCATAATTAGCTTTAATCATTGCACTTGTGTCGGGATAAGTGCTAAAATGAACTACATGAATACCATCGGGAAAAATTGTTCGAGGAGATTTGTACAAGGAATTTTCTGCGGAATATTTTTGAAGTGTTTTGGTAAATATTGATAGTGTTACATTGCCATATTCTGTTTGTTGCAGATACAAATTTTCTCCTGATAATTCGGGCATTTGTTCAATTTCCGAAATTTTAATAATATTTTTCATGTCGTTTTTACACGAAACAAGCATCATTATAGCTATAACGATGCTTGTTGTATATATATGTTTACATGAATGCATGTAATTATTTTGCTTTTGCTGTAGTTGTTGCTGAAAACCAGCAGTTTATTGTTTGAGTTGAACCTTCGGTTATATCGTATCCAAACATTGTTTCTATATCAGGAAAGTATTTTCTATATTTTGAAATGTCTGTATTTGCTTGTGCTGTAACACTTGCATCTATGTTTTTTGCTTTAATACATAAATCTTCGGCAACCCAAAATGCTTTCCATTTTTCCACTTCATATTCATCGGTTCCTTTTCCACATTCTGAACTTCCAGCAACATATTGCCGAGCAATAAGAATATATGCTATTCCCATATTTGGATTTAGTGCAAGTGCTTTTTGAGCATAGGAAACACTTAAACTTGGATTTGAACTTACAACATTTGCCATAGTATAATATGTTGCTGCTTTTTGTTCGCTACTTTCTTCTATGTCAATAGATTGTTGGAAATATTGCAGTGCAAGCGATGTCTCTTTTTTTGAAACATACATTTCTGCTATATTCCGTTTTGACAATGCAGAAGGCTCTATTTTATCAAGATTTATTGCTGCTTGTAGGTATAAATCAGATTCGGTGCAGTTTTTTGCCAAGTACGATGTGATTTTTTTTAACAGTTCTGTATCTTCAGGATTGGCTTTAAATTGAGGTTCAAATGTAGCAATCAGGTCAGAACAATCTGGATTTAAACGTAAAAAGATAGCTTCTAAGTTTTTTCGCCAACTTTCATGCGTGTTAGAACCTTTTTTACTGTTATATTCTAAAATACCATCAAGTTGTTGATATAATGCAATTGCTTCAGGTTTTTTCATAGTATTGTTTGCTACTTTTATAACAGCTGTTTGCATTAAAATAATAATAGTTTTAACATCAGAATTATTGCCTAATCCATCAACAGATTCTTTACATAAGCTGTAAGCCTCTTCAAACAAATTAGAGTTAAGCATAAAAATATCTGCACCTTTATATCCAAGATATCGTTCTTTTTCACCAAAATATTCAATACGTCTGTCGTATATTAATTTAATAGTGTCTATGTATGCAGCTTTAAGTGTCTCATCTTGTGTGTTTTTAAATAAGGTTTCAAACATTTTTACTCCATGAGGGCTGTACATGTTTTGTGAACCTTTAGGACACTGAAAAAATGCGTTTCGCCACGCTTTCATCGTTTCTGGAGCAAAGTCTGATGTTTTTTCTTCATTTCTGTATCGATTTTGATATACAGATAAATTTTGTAAACATCGAATACTGTCTTCTCCGCTTCCGTAATCATATGTTTCGCTTTGAGCAAATATGTGTAACGGAAGAGTTGCTATTCCTATGTAAAGCAATATTTTATTTGTTAGTTTCATAATTATATATTTATAGTTTATTTAATCAATTTTCCGTTTAAAAAACCACGCTTCATGAAGCCGTATAGTACATTTCGTTATAAAATAGGTTTCTTGAATAGAATGAGAAACAGTAAAATCTCCTCGTTTTCCTAAAATAAATGATAGGGTAATACTGTTTCCTGTTTGTTTTAGCATAAAATCTGTGCCAAAACTAACGCCAATATCTATAGGTTTGTTTTTTTCTGTTCCAATTGTTTCAGAAATAGGTAGTTGCGAGTAATGAAATCCAATTCTATAGGGCAATCTTTTAAAATATGCTAATGAACGTGTGTCTGGAATATATTCAATTCCTGTATTCAAAGATATACTGTTTGAAAGATTTTTATTTGTTGCTCCATATACAAAAATTTTATTCCAATTTTCTTGTGAAACATCAAGCGAATATTCAAACTTGTTGGTAATTGTATATTGAATTCCGACCCCAATTTTCTGAGGAAAATCTGTGCGTATGTCCGAATTATATGAGTTTGAAACTGTATCAATAAAAGTGATAGCTTCTTCTGAATCTTCTAAATTCAAAAATGTAGCTAAAAAATTCTTCTGTGTGTATGCTGCGGTTTGTTTGTCGCGATATGTTGCTGCAATTGAAATATTTGACGTTTCAGAAAGGGGAATTGTGTATATAAAACCAAAATCCCAAATAAGCCCATTTGTTTTTATAGTTTCGCGTTTTTCGGTTGAAAAACTTGCCGAACTTTCAGGAAATAAAACAAATGATTTTGTATATGATTCGCCAAAAAGAAACCGTGCATGAAATCCTATAGAAAAATTTGAAAATGGTGTAAACGCATTTCCCCATACAATTTGATTTATGCCGCCACTTCCTTCATATAAGAAATCATTGCTTGTGCTTGATGCGGTTATTTCATACCCAACTGACGAAAAAGGCAAAAGTCCAATTGCACTGTTCCACTTTGATGCAAGTATTGGAAATGCAAATGCAAGGTATTCTAAGCCAGCTGCATTTGTAAGATTGCTTGATTGTTCTTGTTGCAGTATTCTCATATTGTTGCCTATGCCTGTTTCAAAAATAAATCGTTCGCTTTGCACCCCACTATGACCTGCCGGATTTAAAAAGCTAATATGGTGTTTGTTACGATTTGCAATGCCCGCACCTCCTTTTCCGTCAAGCACATGCAGACTGTTTGTGTACATATCCCCATACCCAAACATGCTATATGGCGATGTGGTTACTCGTTGCGCAAAACTTGAAACGTTTATTGCAAAAAAGCTTATTGTAAGTAAAGTTATTTTAATTCGTAACATTATATGCGTATATTGTTTGTAACCCAATTGCTAATAAATTTGGTTCTGCAAAGATGCGTTTTTTTAGGAATTTTTCAAAGAAAAAAGCATCACCACCGCATAAGAACACCTTAATATCGGGATATATTGTGTTATATGTTTCAATATATTTACGTATTTCAAATACAATTCCCTGAATAACACCGCTTTGTATGGCGGATTCGGTTGTGTTAGCATGTAAATATATTTTTTCATCTTTTGCAACTAAAGGAAGATTTCCTGTTTTTGAGTGTAATGCATCAAACCGAGTGTGCATTCCCGGTGATATTACACCACCTTTAAATGTATTGTTTGCATCTACAAAATCAATAGTTATTGCTGTACCTATATCAATAATAAGTTTATTGGTATTAGGGCGTAGTGTTACGCTACCTACCGCATTTGCTATTCGGTCAAGACCTAAGGTTGAAATTGTTTGATATTCAATTGTAATTGGCACAGCATGTGAATGCGAAAATAAAAAATAATGAGATGGCAGTTGAGAAAGTATGGAAGTATCAATTCTCCCCGAAACATCTGAAATAATAATCGGAAGGTGAGCGTGTGTTTGCATTTCCAAAACAAATAATGCTATTTCTGCATACGAAAATTGTATTTTTTTTGTAACCGTTTGGCTCGATAAAAAAAATACTTTTATATATGAATTTCCCGCATCTACAATTATTTTCATACTTTTAATTAAGCTTGTGCAATAATACTGTAATTTTTTCAAATTAAAATTATTGATTATATTTTTTTGATGACATTTGTATTCTATAAAAACATGTATATTTGTCGTGTTTTTAAAATAACGTACATGGTTCGAAATATAAGTTTTGTTTTTTTCTTATTGATTAATTTGTGTGCTTTTTCGCAAAACGTGAGCGTTGCTACTGGATATGTGTTGCCTGCAATTGTTATAAATGATGATACTTTGGCACTTGTTAAATTGCCAAAAGTTACGGTGTATCCACCTTTGCAATTTAATGATCACGAAGAATATTTAAAATATAGGCGTTTGGTACGCGATGTAAAAAAAGTGTATCCATATTCTCAAATTGCCCGAAACACGATGATTGAAATTCAGTTAAGCTTAGAGTCATTGCCAAAAAATAAAAATAAGAAAAAATATATTAAAGAAAAAGAAGCTGAATTAATGCAGGTGTATGCCGAAGATTTAAAAAAATTGACGGTACGACAAGGGCAAATACTTATTAAATTAGTTGACCGCGAATTAGATAAATCATCATATGAACTTATTAAAGAAGTGAGAGGAAGTGTTCAAGCTTTTGTGTGGCAGCGAGTTGCTCGAATGTTTGGTGAATCTTTAAAATCAGAATATGACCCCGAAGGAGAAGATAAAATGATTGAAAGAATTGTGGTTATGATAGAACAGGGGCGTTTATAAACCTTTCCCAAGAATTACTGTTTTAATAGTATAAATCAGAATTTTAATATCTACATAAATAGACATGTTTTCAATATAAATTATATCATATTGAAGGCGTTCTAACATTTCATCAATGTTTTTTGCATATCCATATTTTACTTGTCCCCATGATGTTATACCAGGTTTTACACGCAGTAAATGTAAATAATGTGGTGCGTGTGGAAGTATTTGCTCAATAAAAAACTGACGCTCTGGACGTGGTCCTACAAGCGACATATTGCCAATAAGAACATTAAAAAATTGTGGAATTTCGTCTATACGATATTTTCGAATAAATTCACCAAATTTTGTTATACGAGCATCATTTATTTCAGCTAATTGCGGTCCGTTATTTTCTGCATCTATATACATCGAACGAAATTTGTATATATAAAATGGTTTGCCATGTAAACCAATGCGTTTTTGTTTAAAAATAACAGGTCCGGGTGATGATAATTTTACGCCAATTGCTATGAATATATAAAAAAGAGAGCCTAAAAATAAAACAAGTAAGGAAACAAAAACATCTATTGCTCGTTTCATGTTTTCTTGCCATGCAGGCATTAAATCATGATGTATTAGAATTAACGGTTCATCATAAATAGAATTTAATGTTACTCGTCCTGATATAATATCATAATTGTCGGGTATTATTTTAATTATTATTTTAATTCCTTCTAATTTTTGCAAAATAGTTTCAAGATGTTTATGTTCTTTTGATTCTATTGCAATAATAACTTCTTCAATAGCATGTTCTTTTATAATATCATGAATATCATCAATATATCCTAAATGAGGAAGGTAATTGTTTAAAACATACGATTGTTGTTGTAGTACATTTACAAATCCTACAAACATATTTCCTGATGACTTTTTTGTTGATTGTAATTTTTTATAAAGTTTTTCTGCTTTTTCATTGCTTCCAATAAGAACGGTATTGAAGCCGATTTTTCGTGCATGAATTTTAGCATTTGTAATGCTTGTAATTATAATTCGGGGTATGTAAGTTGTTGTAAAATGTATAATAAATAAAAAAAGAATAGATTTATAATATGATTGATATGTGTCAACAATATCATCAATAAGAATAGAAAAAAACATTATAATACAACCTAATATGGTAATTAAAAATGTTTGTATAAGTTCATTAAGGCGTGATTTCTTATAAATATTTTTATAATAGCCATTTATGTAATATAAAAATAACCACATGAATGGGATGGATGCTAACCCATAATAGTAGTTGCTATCAAGAGAAACGTTTTGTTGAATACCCCCAAAAGAGCTGTCAATAAATCCTTTGCGAAACAAAAAAAATGCAGTCCATGATATAATTGCAGATAAAATATCAAAGGTTACGTATAAAGCTACTTGTCTTTTTTTATGTGTTTTATGTTCCCTCATATTGCTTGCAAAAATAATAAAATACTTAAATTACAGAGTGTTTTTTTATATTTTTATGATGAACAATTCGTGCACATTGGTATTCTTTTTCTATTGCTGTGTACCAAGGTTTTAAAAGCACGTGTTTTTTTTGATTGTAAAATATCATTAAAATCTTCTGTATTACTGTTTCCGTATGTATAGGTGTGATTTTTGTCAAAACAACATGGAACCACATCGCCATTCCAAGCACAAACAACAGAACTCCACATGCGCCAACATTTATTTTTTAGTTTGCGTTTATATGTAAGCGTATTTGCATCTTTATTATGTATATATCTGCTATGTTTTTTTGTAGGAAGCATGGCGATATTTTCTGGTGAATAAAATTGTGCTGTTTTAAATACAACTATATCGGCACCATGTTGTTTCCCTATTTGCTTTATTTCTTGCATGTAATTTTCGGTGTGTTTAAACAATAAGCACTGCACTTCAATAAGTGGTGTTTTTGATTCATGTCGTTTTTTAGCCGCTTGTAACAGTTCTAATGCAGAAATCACCGTATCAAACGAACCTTTTTTTCGATATATTTCATAGCTTTTTTGATCGTATCCATCTAAGGAAATAATTATTTTATGTAAACCTGATAAAATAATCGCATCAACATTTGAAGAATCTATAAAATGAGCATTTGTTGAAGTGCTTACCGTAATACCTGCTTTTTGTGCAATAGAAATTAATTGGGGCATCTTTTCATGCAAAAATGGTTCGCCTTGAAAATAGAGATTTAAAAAAATCAATTGTTTCTTTACAGCTGAAATGATATTTGTATATGTTTCAACTGAAATTTTTCCTTTTGCAACCTCAGAAGTTTTATTTCCTGTAGGGCATTCTGGACATTGAAGATTACACATATTTGTTGGTTCAATGCTTAAAAACGCAGGCTTTCCCCATATAACATGAATTTTTAATGCCCATGATAAAAAAAATGAAACTCGTAATAATACAAGATTAACAAGTTTTTGTATAGTAAGTGATTTTGTTACACTAATACTATACCTATATATATAGTGTAATCTATTCATATTTTTTTATAGTTATGCAAATCTAATTTATTAGTTTTGTTTTTTCATAGTTTTTTCTTTGAATAAAATAGTATCATGTCGAATAGAGAATTACAATTAGAAGAACAAATATTTTCTATAAAAACCCCACATGACTTTTTAAATTGTGCATTACAGGTTTTTAAATTTCAATATTCTACCAATTCTGTTTATAAATCGTATGTTGATGCACGTAAAATTAATCCAAATCATGTTGATTGTATTCGAAAAATACCGTTTTTACCAATTTCTTTTTTTAAAACGCATGTTGTAGTTTCTTCAACGATTCCAGTAAAAAAAATATTTGAAAGTTCAGGCACAACTGGCGATATTCCCAGTAAACATTATGTATGTGTGCCCGAAATTTACAACAGAGCTTCATTAACTATGTTTGAATCTCTGTATGGAAAACTTTCAGAATATGTTATTATTGCCTTGCTGCCTTCATATCTTGAACGAGAAAATTCATCACTTGTGTATATGATGCAACAGTTTATGAGTCAATCGAATTATAAAGAAAGTGGTTTTTTTTTAAATGCTGAGCATGAATTTATTTCTTTATTTTCGCAGTATTCTCATGCTAAAATTTTGTGCGTGGGTGTGAGTTTTGCACTTGTTGATTTTGCACAAAAACATTCAGTTTCACATCCGCATACTATAGTTATGGAAACAGGTGGCATGAAAGGTCGAACGCGTGAAATAATTCGTGAAGAATTGCATCATATTCTAAAACCTGCATTTGGCGTTTCGTCAATTCATTCAGAATATGGAATGACAGAGTTGTTGAGTCAATCGTATGCTAAGCAAAATGGAGAATTTGTGCATCCTCCGTGGATGCATGTGCTTATTCGCGATTTGTATGACCCTTATGCATATCTTCCAAATTCTGTTTCTGGTGGATTAAATATCATTGATTTGGCAAATTTATATTCGTGTTCGTTTATTGAAACACAGGATATTGGTCGCAAAATTTCTGATATATATTTTACTGTTGAAGGACGAATAGATAGTGCTGATATACGTGGTTGCAGTCTTATGATTTAGATTTCTCGGAAGTTTTTGTGTTATTCGCCCAACTTTTCGAGCGCTTCGTCAAATATTTAGTATTATCATTTTTTCAAACTCATGAGTTCTATAAATATGTTATACATTTGAAAAAAACGTATTATATTTTTTTATATAATAATCTTCTCAACAAACCTTTCTTAGGTTAGTATTTATTTAGGATGCGAGGCAGGGATTTCTTCTCTGCCTTTTTTTTTTTAATAACTTTTACAAAAAAAAACAGTATATTGTTGTATATCTCATACAAATTTTATCATATTTGATTTTTAGCGTAATTTTGCATAGTGGAAACGAAGTTGGAGAAAAAAGAATTAGTAATTATAGGCGGCCCAAATGGTTCGGGTAAAACTACTTTTACACGAAGTTATTTAGCGTTACACCCTATGCCGTGCCTGAATGCTGATGATATTGCAAAAGAATTAAATCCTGAGGACATGAGCAAAGTAAGCGTGAGTGCAGGGAAAATATTTTTTACTAATCTTAAAAAATATAAAGAAAAGGGTGAAAGTATTCTTATTGAAAGTACACTTTCGGGTTCGTATTTAAATAAAATGATACCCGATTTTCATAAAGAAGGCTATGAGGTAATTATGGTGTATGTGTTTTTGTATTCCCCAACTGTGTGTATTGAACGAATTAAAGAACGTGTTTTAAAAGGAGGGCACCATGTCCCCGATAAAGATGTGATACGGCGTTATTATAGAAGCAAGGAAAATTTTTGGAATAATTATAAAAATTTAGCTGATAAATGGTATTTGGTGTATAATTCTGAAAATAAGTTTATTGAGATAGCGCTTGGAATAAAAAATCAATTTTTTATAAAAAATAAAGATTATTTTTATAAGTTTGTTGAACAATTTTAAATGATTACCTATGGAGGTTAAGAAATTTTCTGATTTGAATCTATATTTAAAAGGATTTGAGATTGAGTCTATCGGCAATCATGCCGTTCGAAAAGTACAAGAAGAAAATAGAAAAAAAGGAATACCCTTAGTGTATTCTGTTGATGGTAAAATATACTATGAGTTGGCTGACGGCACTGTTACAACAAACAGTCCGTTTAAAGCTTATAAATAACAAACATCTCCTAAAATAGTTAGAAATTTTTGTGATTGTATTTTAATGTTATATACATATCACAGATGTATTAATATATTTTAAATTACAATTATGAAGAAAATTAAAGCACTCTGTTTTTTCACTATAAGTATGGTGTCATATATAATGGCACAAAATTCATCGGTACATGTTAATGTTAAAGCCGATAGAAATCCTATAAGCCCGTATGTGTATGGAGCAAATGTGCCAACACAACATGCAACAGCAATTCGTTGGGGCGGAAATAGAACTACAACGTATAATTGGGAAACCAATTATTCAAATGCTGGAGCAGATTACTTTCATACTTCTGATAATTATTTTACAAATAATCTTTCGGCTCAACAACGAACTATACCTGGTATTGCGGTTATAAATACTGTAGAGCAAGCAAAACTCCGTAATCAATATTCTTTGATTACACTACAAGCTGCGGGATATGTGGCTGCCGACAATGCAGGCTCTGTAACCGAAGAGCAAAAAGCACCGAGCTCTCGTTGGAATGCTGTGGAATTCAGAAAAGACTCAGAACTATCGCTCGTTCCAGATAAAACTGATGGAAAGGTATATATTGATGAATTTGTAAATTATTTGAAACACACGCTCGGGCAAGTAGGTGAGGGGGGAGTAGATGGATTTGGAATTGACAATGAACCTGCTTTGTGGGCAAGTACACATCCATATATTCGCCCAAATGCATTGTCGTTAGATGAGTTTTTCTATAAAACTATAGAGGTGGGGAGTGTGGTAAAAGGCATTGCTCGAAAAACAGAGGTGTTTGGACCTATGTTTTATGGATGGAATTCTATGCTTCGTTTAAGTATGGATGTTTACACAGATTGGTCTGCTATAAGAACAGCTAAGGGATATGGGTGGTTTGTTGATTTTTATCTTGATTCTCTTGCAAAAGTTGAACAGGAATACGGTAAAAGAATCCTTGATGTGTTAGCGGTGCATTGGTATCCCGAAGCAAAAGGAACAGTAACTCAAAAACGTATTGTGAATCTTGATGGAACAGCCACAGAGGAACAATTAATTGCTGAGGATATGATTGCTGCTCGTTTGCAGGCACCTCGCTCTTTATGGGACAACACCTATGTTGAAAATAGTTGGATTTCACAACAAGCTGGAGCTATTAATATTATTGGACGGCTAAAACAGTCTATTAATACTTATTATCCAGGCACAAAATTGGCATTTACTGAATTTAAGTATGATGCCGAAAACCATTTTTCTGGTGGTTTGTCGCTTGTTGATGTACTTGGTGTATTTGGTCGAGAAGGGGTGTATATGGCAAATAAATGGGATGCTACAGTAGGATACGCTGTGTCTGCGTATAAAATGTACCTTAATTATGATGGAGCTGGTAGCAAATTTGGACCAATTTCGGTGCAAGCCGAAGTAGATAATAATGCAACTTTATCAAGTTTTGCTTCCGTTGATGAACATGGAACACTTCGATTAATAGTTATAAATAAAACGGCTACTGACAAAACAACTGATTTTAATCTTGCAGGTGGATATTATACCAATGCTCTTGTGTATGGATTTGGACAAAATAATTCTGAAATTACAGCTTTTGACCCCGTTTTGTCAATTAATGATGATGCGTTTACTTACACCGTTCCTGCATATACCGCACTTATATTTGAAATTCAGCCTCAGCAACAAACGAATATTCTTTCTGCAAAAATTTTAGAAGAAAATAATTCAGTTATAAAAGTTGCATTTGATTCTGATATTGTAATACAAGATGAAGCTACTGCACTTTCTGAATTTCTTGTAACTGTACAAGGTGCTCCGTTACAAATTTCGGGACTTACATTGGGAGTTTCTTCATCAGAATTACTTATAACTCTTGATGCACCAATGTCAGAAACAAGTGATTCTATTTATATTTCATATGAAGGAGCTGCATTATTAGGAAAAAATGAAATTCCTGTTGCTGATATTTCATCGTTTCGTGTTAATAATGAATTACAAGCAGCTCCTTTAAAAATTTATTCAGCATTTACATCGCCGTATGGAACATCTATTATGCTTGAATTTTCAAAACCAATTAATGAAACAAATCTATCTGAAAACTCTGTTGCTGTTCTTGTAAATGCTACAAATTATACTGTGGATTCTCTTGTGCTTTCGTCAGAAAATGAGTATCAATTAATTGCATATGTATCACCTCGTATATTGATATATGATTCTGTGAAAATTGAAAATACAGCACAGACAATAGAAGCAGTAGATGGTGCTATGGCACAAGATTTTAGTATGTCTGTGAAAAATAATGCACCTCGTACCTCTTTAACAATTGATTCTGTTCGAATTACCGACAACTACACTGTTGAACTATATTTTGACATGCTTGTTCAAACTCAAAATTCTGATGTTTCAGGACTTGAATTTTTTGAAAATGGAGTTTCAATACCATATACAATAAAATTTCAAAGTTCGGTGGCAACGGTACGGTTTGAACAACCACTCTTTTTTGAGAACACATATACAATGTCATATTATGATAATGCTGAAATAATGAGTTTGTATGGTGGGTATCTTGATGGTTTTACAGATGTAATTATTCAAAATAATTTAAATCCTACTCCTGCATCTACTCTTATTCCAGCTACAATTCAAGCAGAAAATTTTGCATATTATAAAGGAAACATGCAACTTGAAGCAAGTAATGATGAAGGAAGCGGAGAGCATGTTGCCTTTATAGGAAAAAACGATATATATGCATATTATATTGAATGTGCTACGGCAGGTGATTATACAATAACAATGCGTCATGCTGGTGCAAGCTCAAACGGCTATGTTTCTATTTGGGTTGATGGAAAAAAAGAGGCAAATATGTATGTGCCAAATACCGGGAGTTGGTTAACGTGGCGTAATTCATCAGTTGCTATACCATTAGATGTAGGGTCGCATACAATTGAAATTCAGGTAGAAGAACATGGCTTTAATTTTAACTGGTTTTCAATTCTCGAAGGAAACAATCCGAGCAATGCTGAAATAACAACCTCTTTTGTACACACTTCGGGTACATTATTGTATGTGTTTTATGATAGAAAAATAGAAACACTACCTAATGTGTCAGAAATTATGCTTACTGCTGATGGCGTTGAAATTCCTTTACGTTCTGTTGCCTATCAGTCAAGTGATAGTGTACGCATAGTATTTGAATTTGATAGCGTTATTTATAAAAATCAACAAGTGTTACTTACCTATAATGAAACTTCGGCAGTTACAACCGAATTGGGGTCCTTAGCACCTGTTACAGAACATGTTGTGCTTAACTCTTCTCGAGAAACTGGGGTGGAAATAGGCAAAATAACACAAAACACAGTGCATGTGTATCCTATTCCTGCGCAAATGGGAAAAATAATAACTATTGCCACTTGTAACGAACAAATATGTACATACGAGCTGTTTAGTGTGCATGGCGTTAGTATTGAGCAAGGAATCTTTAGTAATGTCCATGAAATCACTGTAAATCAGTCAGGTGTTTATTTGTTGAACGTGTTATGCGGTGCTATATTAGAGGAATATATACTTATTGTTAAGTAAAAATATGTAAAATATGTGTCATTTTTTTGTAAAATAGTTTGTATCGTAATTTTTATTCTTATATTTGCGTATAATAAAATTATAATTTTTAAACTTAAATTTTGTATACTATGAAAAAATCTTTACTTTTATTTGGCGCTGGTCTTATTATCAGTGCTGGAGTATTTGCTCAGTATGATCCTGAGAATTGGTTGGTTGACGACCAAACACAAAATGTTACAGCTTTAACTGGCTTAATAAAAACAAATGGCTATGATACTGAATTATCAGGACAAGTTATTACAACAACAGCTCCATACACATATTCGTGGGAAACAGATGAAGTTGTGAAAATTGCATTTACACACCCAGGAGGTGCAAACTGGAATGATTTTGGGTTCTTTACCGTACAGTGGGATGGTAATGCGAGTGATAGTAAGTTTATGAAAGACTTAAATGGAGACGATCAAGACTATCAAACTGCACGTGGATACACAATTGATTTCACGAATGCAGAAAACAGATTAATTTCGTTTGATGTACAGGCTTCAGCTGGTTTAAATCTACGCCTTGACTTAAAAGATATTGCAGGTAAAACTTCAAACGGTGCTTCACCAAATCTTGACGTGGCTGCTACAACAGGTGGTGTTGATATTACAGATGCTGCAAAATGGACTAATTTAAAATATTCTTGGGGTGGTCCTATATTAGGAGAGGTTATTGCAGACGAAAGTGTTGATATTATGGAAGATTGGTACTCTGGTGATTGGTGGACAGTTGATAATACTGGAATTAAAGATGCTGAAAATCCACTTAGCTCAACTCAAATAGTAGGTTTTGTTTTAACTATTGATGATGGTAATTCTGTTCCAGAAGGAACAGCAGGCGATGCGAAAGATTTTTATATTAAAAATATAGTAATTGGTAATTCTGCTCCTACTACGTATTCTCCATGGGTTAACATTGAAACTGTAGAAGGCAACCAATTAGAAGTTGTAAATGGTGTTGTGTATTCAGCTACTATTTCAGTTGTAAATGTTCTTGGACAAGTTATTGCAACTGCACAAGGTCAATTCGACATTTCAACTTTACCAGCAGGTGTATATTCAATTGTTACTGCTGAAGGAACTGCGAAAATTGTAAAATAGTTTTTTAAGTAACTATTATAACATACAGTATTAAAAGCCTTGCATATTTTATGCAGGGCTTTTTTTATTGCAACAATGTGATAAATTATATTATACATTGTGTACTTTGTATAATATCTAATATTTTGTTCTTAAAATAGAATATCATAATCGATAATTTTTGTATTTTTGATATTATTATAGTAACGTTATGCCTTTGCTTAATTCTATTCTATCTTGGGTTTCTGTAAAACGATTGCAGCAAATTAATTGGTATAAAACCTACCCGCAGGATATTCAAAATGAACTTTTGTTTCAACTTATAAGTGATGCGAAAGAAACGGTATGGGGAAAAAAATGTAAGTATGCCGCAATAACAAGTGTCGAAGATTTTCAAAAACAAGTGCCATTAAATCATTACGAAGATATACAACCATATATTGAACGTATTAGAAATGGAGAACAAGACGTGTTGTGGCACACGCCTATAAAATGGTTCGCAAAAAGTAGTGGAACAACAAATGATAAAAGTAAGTTTATTCCCGTAAGTAAAGAATCTCTTGAAAATTGCCATTTCCGAGGAGGACGAGATTCGGTGCTTATTTATAACCATATGTATCCTGATTCAAATATGTGGAAAGGTAAAAGTCTTGCACTTGGAGGAAGCCATCAAATTAGTAAATATTCAATGGATTCTTATTTTGGAGATTTGTCGGCAATTTTAATACAAAATTTACCGTTTTGGGCACATTTTTATCGAACTCCCGAAATTTCTGTTGCACTTATGGACGAATGGGAAGAAAAAATAGAAAAAATTGCACAAATTACCAGTGAAGAAAATGTTGTGAGCCTTGCTGGTGTGCCTTCGTGGACAATGGTTTTGATAAAAAAAATTCTCGAAATGCAAGGCAAAACAAATATTTTAGAAATTTGGCCTAATTTAGAATTGTTTATACATGGAGGCGTGAGTTTTACTCCTTATAGAGAGCAGTTTCAGAGTTTAATACCAAAAGAAACTATGCGATATATGGAAGTATATAATGCTTCCGAAGGTTTTTTTGCAATTCAAGATAACCCTTCAACAAATGATATGCTCCTTATGCTTGATGTAGGAGTGTTTTATGAATTTATTCCAATTGAAAATATTCATGATGAAAATCCACCAACTTTAATTTTAACAGATGTTGAATTAGGTAAAAATTATGCAATTGTAATTTCTACAAATTCTGGTTTGTGGCGATATATAATTGGTGATACTGTTGAATTTACTTCAAAATATCCTTATAAAATTAAAATTACTGGACGTATTAAGCATTTTATAAATGCGTTTGGCGAAGAATTAATTATTGATAATGCCGAAAAAGCACTTGCAGAGGCGTGTATGCAAACAAATGCCAAAATAAGAGAATACACCGCAGCCCCTATTTACATGTCGGAAACTACAAAAGGAGCACATGAATGGTTAGTGGAATTTGAACAAGAACCATCTGATATGCAGTTGTTTGTGGAACTATTAGATGAAAAACTAAAAGATGTAAATTCTGATTATGAAGCAAAACGATATAAAAATATAACGCTTGCACCTCCAATTGTAAAATCTGTTGTTGAAGGAACATTTTATGCATGGCTTAAAGCAAAAGGAAAATTAGGCGGGCAGCATAAAGTCCCTCGATTATCAAATACACGAGAGTATATTGATGATATTCTTTTGTATCAAAATATATAAAATTATTTTTTTATAGAGAAAAATGAAATCTTATTATAAATAAATAATAAAAAAATGTACCTTGCAGAATACATAAAAATAGAAATATGAATGTGTCAGAAAAAATTGCAATTATAGGTGGTGGAAATATAGGAATGTCTATTGCACAAGGACTTGTTGCTTCACATGTTTATGAACCGCAACAAATTATAATTACAAGAAACACCTCTGATTTGCCTAAGGATTTACATGAAAATGGCTTTTCTTTTACCGATGATAATAAAAAAGCTGTTGCATCATCGCGAATTGTTTTTATTGCCGTTTTACCGCAATTGGCTCATGCAATTTTACGTGATATTGCACCATCTATTACTTCAAATCATGTGATTATTTCTATAGTAACTGGCGTTTTTATTTCTGAAATTTCTGAAATTATATCTCAAGATATTTGCATAGCACGAGCAATGCCAAACACTGCAATTAAAATTAGAGAATCAATGACGTGTATTGCATCAAACAAAAAAGATTGTCAAGATTTTGAAGATATTATTTCTCTTTTTAATGCATTAGGAAAAACATTAGTAATAGATGAGCCTTTAATTACTTCGGCAACTGCACTTGGCTCATGTGGAATTGCCTTTTTTTTACGTGCTATACGAGCAGCTTCTCAAGGTGGAACACAAATTGGATTTCATGCTGAAGATGCACAACTTATTGCCGCACAAACTGCAAAAGGTGCTGCCGAATTACTTTTGCAACTTCATACGCACCCCGAAGATGAAATTGATAAAGTAACAACACCACATGGAGTTACTATTGCAGGACTTAATGAAATGGAACATAATGGTTTTAGTTCAGCATTTATTAAAGGAATTGTTGAATCATATTTAAAAGCAACAAAAAAATAATAGTATTATGACACAACGAATTTTAATATTGTTTTTAATTTTTAGTAGTTTGTTTTCGTGTACTACACAAACAAAAAAAGTAACAATAAATCATATAGCACAAGTTGCAAATGAATATTCATTAAAAATAAAAGAATTTGAATCAAAAATTGACCCTACTAATATTCAGCTTTTTTTGCAATTGAATGATTCTATTCGAGACCAAAGAAAAAATGCTGATAGTATTCTTTCGCAATTTTTTATTTCTATTACAGATACGCTTTTTATACCATTTACTCAAACCGAAAATCTTGATAAAATTCACATTGAAAATGTGTGGGTTGTGGGAGCAACATTTAATCAGTTATTTATAGAAGCACGTGTAAAAGCTCTTGATAATAGCGGTTTACATGGTCCTTATACAAGTTTGTCTGCCTTTGACTCAGATGATTCTCGTTTATCTGTAGGAGGTGGTATTGGTGGTAATCCAGAATATAGATTAGAAGCGGGGGAAATATATGTGTTTTCTGGAAAAATAGATAATTTGAATCTGTTAACTGATTTTAAACGTTTGCAGTTTGATGAGGTGATAAAAAAATGGTAATTAGTTTTTCTCTCTAATAGTATCTGTTTTTGTATCAAGTATATATGCGGTGCCACTTTCTTTACAAACCGCTTCGTTTTTTGAGTTAAATTTGAGCGTGTGTCCGTATTCGCTTACCCAACCTATTTGTTTTCCGGGATTTCCTACAATTAAAGCATATGGTTTTACATCTTTTGTTACTACAGCTCCAGCACCAATTAAAGCGTATTTTCCTATAGTTATGCCACATACAATGGTAGCATTTGCTCCAATTGTAGCTCCTTTTTGTACAAGTGTTTTTACATAGTGTTCTTTCCTAACTATTGCGCTGCGAGGATTTAAAATATTGGTAAAAACCATGGAAGGACCAAGAAAAACATCGTCTTCGCATACCACTCCTGTATAAACCGATACGTTATTTTGAATTTTTACATTCGTGCCAAGCACTACTTTGGGGCAAACTACAACATTTTGACCAATATTACATCGTTCGCCAATTATACAATGTGACATAATATGTGAAAAATGCCAAATTTTTGTTCCGCTTCCAATTGTGCAATTTTCGTCGATTACTGCTGTTTCGTGTGCAAAAAAAGTACTGCTCATTGTAGAATTATTTAAATGACCGAATGGTATTACAAATATATATGATTTGTTCTTCGGTAAGTTCGGTGTGCATAGGTAAACTTACGACCGATTTTGAAAGCCTTTCTGAAACCAGACATGATTGTGGTGCAAATTGTTGCAAAGCTTCTTGTTTATGCATTGGAACAGGATAATAAATCATGCTTGGAATATTATGTTGTTTTAAATAGTCTTGAAGTTCTTTATTTGATGTGTTTTTAAGTGTGATTGTGTATTGATGAAACACATGATTCGATTGAGCATTCGTTATAGGTGTTTGTATCCACGGAATATCACGTAAAAATTTTGTATATAAAGATGCTGCTTTTTGACGAGCAGCGTTGTATGAATCTATATATCGCAATTTTACGCGTAAAATAGCTGCTTGTATAGAATCAAGACGAGAATTTACCCCAATAGTTGTATGATAATATTTTTTTAAAGACCCGTGATTTGCTATGAGTCTTATTTTTGTTGCAAGTTCTGCATTGTTTGTGAACAGTGCGCCACCATCGCCAAAGCAACCTAAATTTTTTGATGGAAAAAATGATGTACATGCAATATCACCAATGCTGCATAGTTTTTTTGTGCCGTTTTTTGAATAATATTCGGCACCAAAACATTGAGCTGCATCTTCTATTACATATAAATTATGTTGTTGTGCAATATGCATAATTTCATCCATATCAGCTGCTTGTCCAAATAAATGTACTGGCATAATAGCTCTTGTTTTTGGAGTAATAGCCTGTTTTATTGCCTGTGTGTCAATATTAAATGTTTCTGGATGCACGTCAACAAGCACAGGAACCAATCCAACTCGTGCAATTGCTTCAGCGGTAGCAATAAATGTAAAATCGGTAGTAATCACCTCACTACCAGGTTCTAAATCTAAAGCCCATAATGCAATAGTAAGAGCATCGGTTCCATTTGCACAAGGTATAGCGTGTGAAACATGTAAATAATTTTCAAGATCCTTTTGAAAAGCACTAACTTCAGGTCCGTTTATAAATGTAGTATTTGTAATTACCGATGCTATTGCATCATCAATTTCTGATTTGATTCGTACATATTGACCATATAGATCGACCATTTGAATAGAATGATTCATATATGATTGTTTATAAAAACCCTAAATGTAATTTGCCCTCTTCACTTATCATGTCCTTATCCCACAGTGGATCAAAAGTGATTTCAACAAAAACTTCATCAATGCCTTCAATTAATTTTAATCTGTTTTCAATTTGATACACTATAACATCTGTCATTGGACAATTTGGCGATGTAAGTGTCATAAGAATAGTAACTTGCGGAAGTTTGTCGATTGAAATAGAGTAAATTAATCCTAAATCATATATGTTTACCGGTATTTCAGGGTCATATATTGTTGAAAGAGTCTGAATTATTTCTTGTTCAATGTTTTTATTATCTGTGCTCATATTATTTTTCTAAAGTATGATTAAATGCTATTGCATATAATTTCATTTGTTTTATCATTGCAAGCAACCCGTTTGAACGAGTAGGCGATAGATTTTCTTGTAATCCAATTTCTTTAATAAAATACAAATCAACATTCATTATTTCTTCGGGTGAGCGATGAGAAAGTACTCTAATTAAAAGAGCAATAATGCCTTTTGTAACAATAGCATCGCTATCGGCTTTATATATAATTTTGTTGTTATGTAATTCAGCAAAAAGCCACACCTGTGATTGACAGCCTTTTATAAGATATTTTTCTTGTTTGTATTCGCTGTCAATTAATGGAAGTTCTTTGCTTATGTCAATAATATATTGATATTTATCAAGCCAATCATCAAAAATGCGAAACTCTTCAATAATAGTATCTTGTATTTCTTGTATCGTCATTTTTTTGAATTTTAAATTCGTAACAAAGGTAAAATTTTTTATATATGTTTAGTGTAAAACAAGAAATAAGTCTTACATTTTTTGTTTGTGAAATAACATTCTTTTAAAATTATTCTTTGTATGAATAGCTGTTTAAATCGTACATAATACATAGTTTTTTCTATATTTGTTATTCAATGCAAACAAAAACAATTAATATATGAAATTGTGTGATTTTTTAACGAAACTATTTTTTTTATGTAGCATGCAATGTATTTGTGTGTTTTTTATTTCATGTAATCAAACAACAAAAACACAGGAAAAAGTGTTTGTTGTATCACCCACAAAAGGTAGCACTCGAGTTTCTGCGGGTTCTGCTATGGAATTTACGTATAATTCAAAAAAACAAGCAGATTCTATTGTTGCATATATTGGCAAACAACCTCTTTTAGTCACCTATACCAATACAAATGACTTTGCGGTTACTATGCCTACCAACATTCTTGGCAGCCAAACTGTGCTGTGTTCATTGTTTTATGATGGCGTTGTTGAACAACACACGGTGTATGTTACCTTGCTTTCTGATATAATTCCAACACAAACACAGGTTTCAAACATAAAAGCATTTAATCATGATATAACAGCTTATACACAAGGTTTAGAATATCATGATGGCATTTTGTATGAAAGTACAGGGCTTTACGGAGAGTCAACAATAAGAAAAGTTGATTTGAATACAGGAAATGTGTTGCAATCAAAAAAATTACCCGAAACTGTTTTTGGTGAGGGACTTACATTGGTGGGCGATACAATATTTCAACTTACGTGGAAATCACAAAAAGGATTTATGTATTCAAAACATGATTTGTCTGAAATTGGACAATTTTCTTATCCTACAGAAGGCTGGGGACTTGCGTATGACGGAGAATTTCTTATTATGACCGACGGCTCTGAATATTTGTATTTTTATTCATTACCACATTTTACAAAAGTCACTCAAATTCCTGTGTATGATAATCAAGGTCCCGTACGACAACTAAATGAATTGGAGTATATTGACGGCTTTTTGTATGCAAATATTTACACTACCGATGATATTGTGAAAATTGACCCTAAAACAGGAAAAATACATCAACGAATTTCACTTTCGGCATTATTGCCACCGCAGTATCATCATGATGAAATTGATGTGTTAAATGGAATTGCATACGACAAAGAGAATAATCGTATATTTGTTACTGGCAAAAATTGGCCAAAATTATTTGAAGTAAAATTTTAAAATTATAATCCTGTGCATGTTATGGCAAAAAAAGTTATTTTTATAGATAGAGATGGTACCATTATAGTTGAACCAAAAGATGATTTTCAAGTTGATTCGTATGAAAAATTTGAATTTTTACCAGATGTTATTTCAGCTTTAAAAACTATTGTTTTACATACAGACTATGAACTTGTAATGGTAACAAATCAAGATGGTTTAGGAACAGATTCCTTCCCAGAACATACGTTTTGGCCTGTGCATACAACCATGCTTACAATCCTAAAAAATGAAGGAATTGAGTTTTCTGAGGTTATTATTGATAGTTCGTTTCCTCATGAAAATAAACCAAGCCGAAAACCAGGCACAGCTTTGTTACAATCATATATGACTGGCGATTATGACTTGGAAAATTCTTTTGTAATAGGAGATAGAGTTACTGATATTGAACTAGCAAAAAACTTAGGAACACGTGCTATAGTTGTGCATCCTTGCGATACGCCTCTTGTTATTCCTTCTGAATTACAATCTTTATGTGATTGTGTGAGTTGCGATTGGAATGAAATTTCTAATTTTCTTGTATTTCCTAAACGTACAGCTCATATTGTTCGTAATACAAATGAAACAAAAATTGATGTGTTTCTTTCTATTGATGGCACAGGGAAATCTGAAATATCTACAGGTTTAGGTTTTTTTGATCATATGTTAGACCAATTGGCACGTCATTCAAATTGTGATATAAAAATATCGGTTAATGGCGATTTGCATATTGACGAACATCATACTATTGAAGATACAGGCATAGCACTTGGAGAGGCTTTTTTAAAAGCATTAGGTAATAAACATCGTGTTGAACGATACGGATTTTTACTGCCAATGGACGATTCGCTTGCACAGGTTGCAATTGATTTTTCAGGAAGACCTTGGTTTGTGTGGAATGTAGAATTTAAAAGAGAAATGATAGGGGATTTACCAACCGAAATGATTAGTCACTTTTTTAAATCATTTTCAGATGCTTCAAAATGCAATCTGAATATTAAAGTAGAAGGCGAAAACGAGCACCATAAAATTGAAGCAATTTTTAAGGCAACAGCAAAAGCTATAAAAATGGCAGTTTCACGCAATCTTTCTAATATTGGAATACCAAGTACAAAAGGCGTTTTATAGCATATAAAAAAAGAGTAGTGATTTTCTTATCTTTTTTTTGATATCATTCTTGTAAAATACAAGTTTTTATTTATTTTTGCAATCTCAAATTACATATAGTAATTAGGGCCCATAGCTCAGCTGGTTAGAGCACCTGACTCATAATCAGGGGGTCACAGGTTCAAGTCCTGT
>JAAYPM010000021.1 GCA_012519815.1 Bacteroidales bacterium | reverse complement strand
TTTCAAACTCCTTGAGTATGGTGGCAATCTCTTGGGAACTAAATCTTTTTCTTTTCATAATAACAGTTTAAAATTAATACTTTTTTTTATACTTTTAAACTGTCCAGTTTTTGGGGGAGCTTACAACATTATCATCACAAGGTTCTATTTTTGCAACAAAACATGAACCTGCTTCTGCTTTAAATCCATGTTTCAGTGTAATGAAATTTCCAGCAGTTAATTGCACTTGTGCTCCATTATTGACATTGAAAGAAGTATTATTTTGAATCGTATTACTCACGCTATATGCAATTACATCACCTTCGTTAAATATTTCATTATTAGTAAAAATTAAATTATTAATACAACCTGTTCCGTGTATATTTAATGAAGGATCGCCAAGCAAATTATATGCTTTCATATAACGCTTCGTCCTTTGTCTATTCGTAAAAGACCAAAAACGTTGCCAATAATCTTTCATTCCTAAATTTATAATTTCTCCTATACGCTCATTATCTATAAAAACATCGCCAAATATTCTCGTTTCAATAGCTACATCACTGTTTGTGTATGTTGAAACAGACGATCCAAAATAAGCAACAGCACCTTTATTTGGTTGCCTAATCCAATGTTCACCAATACAAGTTGATGAATAGGCAAAATTTCCTGTATGACAAGCAAAAGCAAACACAAAAGGGAACACTATATTTGTTGTTAAAATAAGGTCTGAACTATTTAAAGAAAATGTTCCACCAGACCAAGATGTCTGACTACCGTGCCCTGAATATAAATAAAAAAGAGGGTTATCGTTTAAAGCATTAATAACATTTGTCAAAATAGGTTGATATAGTTTTTGACAATTATACCCTTGTGGATTAAAGACATCGTTAATTACATTATTATGCCCTTTTTCAAATTGGTTTTGCATAAAGGAATTACTTTCTTCTCCTGCAATAAACTTTGCTTTTTTATCAAAACGAGATAAGTTCATTTCCATATAAATAGTTTTATTTATGATATTTTGCAATTCCGAGATGTTTGATATAGAAAAACGTCCTAAAAACACATCTGCAAAATAATCATCTCCTGCTAATCTAGCATATTCTAAATCTGTTATTGGATCATCAATATCATAAGATACATTACCACCAGATGCAGGAATATGATTATGATCACCAACTAATAATACAAAATCAGGTCTTGTATTTGCATTATTATATTGTGTTTGAATATAGTTTTTTATACTACTATTGGTTATCCCTGTTGTATTTGTACTAACTACATTTACCACATATCCTATATTTCTTTTGTAATTAGCAAAATATGTAATTGTATTTTGATATTCTGGCGCTGTTATTATCAAATATCTACCATCAAAATCATTTCCATTTTTTGAAAGTTTGGAATAGTTTTCAAAAAAATTAGACAAATATGTTTCTCTAATAGATGAAGTATAATCATTTTTTTTCTGTGTTGAAGTTACATTGGAAAATGATATTGTAAATTCTCCTTGTGTTAGAACTTCAATTCTATTCAATTGTGGATTATATATAAAAGGAAAAATTGAAAAATCAATCCCATTTTGGTCAAAAACAATGTAAGGTTCAGACAATTGATAGGAAAAATTGTATTGATTACCATCTGAACTATAATAATTATTGTTTATCTGAAAATTAGAACTCATTTTCAAATCTTCTTGCATTGGTAAAATTTTTCTATTTATTGCTTCTGTATAAATTTTCATATTTGAAGCTACAACATTAACATTAGTTACCTCTTCTGGTAAAGACAATGCAATAGTTAATTGAGGTAATTGAGGATAGCCTATATCCTCAATTATTCCAAAATTTTCAATTTCGATAGTATTAAAAATTTCAGATATACCATAAGTAATAAACAAACTTGTATCTTTAATATTGTATTTTGGCAAATTAAAAGTTACCACAATACTATTCTCTGTTTGTAAGACACTTACAATATTAGAATTTTTGTTTTGAGTAAATCCAAATAAGCTTATTAAAACGAACAATAAACAAACTAATAGTTTGAAAATAAATTTCTGTTTCATGTTTATTTTAAATTAATTTGAGATTGTAATTCGAGTATTTGCTTTTGTAATTCAATTACATACAAAGAAAGTTCTTCTACTTTTCGAAGCAGCAAATCATCCATTTTCCCAATACTATAACCATTTTCAGCAAATTCTACTGCACTTGGTACTTCTGGTAAATGTTTGTTTGTTTTTATAAATAATTCAAGTTCATCAAGAGGCATTAAAGAATAATCAGTTGCAAATACATAATCTGATGCAGGTACATCGAGAATTATTTTTATTTCTTCACAAATTATTCCACCATTTACCGATAATCTATATCCTTGTTGTGGACTTGTTGTTCCAATAGTTACATTTCCACCACGTGCATTCAATGTTAATGTAGAAGGAGCTGTATTTAAATCAACTGATTGTATATATGCAAGACGCTGTGCTGTACTCACACCCATATACAACCCTTGATCTGTACCATAAATTTGAAAACCATGCATACTTGTTCCATTTATTTGTCCTTCTATAAAATTAGGATTCCCCTCTGCTTGCACATGAATTTTAGATAAAGGATTTTGTATATCAACACCTAATCTACCATATAAAAACAATCTGTTTTGATCAAGAAATGATGATGTCCCCATAGTAAAATTACCTTTTGAAAGAGATAAATGCCCATTTTGAAATCGAAAATAAGTGTCTTCTGAACTAAGATTATATTTAAAAGTAAAAGCACCGCTATTAATTGAAGAAGATGACGAAGCTACAGGAACGCCTCTACTCATAAAAAATTATTTGGTGTTAATTGCATATAATACCCAATATATTGTTGATTATACCATTCCTTAAGCCATATATTGGTATTATCAATTTCAACATACGGATTCCCGTCTGTTGTTGGTATAATTTGCGTAGTACCAAATCGATTAATCACACCATTAGTGGTTGAACTGCCTTGCCATTGTTGGCTAAATGAATACTTCACACTTAGTAAACATAAAATAAACACTATTTTTTTCATTGGGATAAAAATTTAAAATTGGTTAGTTTTATAGAAACTATAAAAGTAGTGTTTTAAAAAGTAAAAAACAAATTATGTACAGTAAAAAATAAAAAGTTAGTGAGTACATAGCTATTATAACCCGCTCACTGCATAAGATTTATATAAAACATACTGTTCTTTCATATTTCTTATTATTTTTGCAATCAAAATAATACATAAGCATGATACATATTGATACAATAATTTCACATACACTAATAGCAGCTATTTCTGATTTATATTCGGCTTCTATTGAGCCTAATACAATACAAATTCAAGAAACACGAAAAGAATTTGTGGGAGATAAAACAATAGTTGTGTTTCCCTTTGTTCGTATTGCAAAAAAATCACCTGAACAAACTGCCACAGAAATTGGAACATATCTGCAAAATCATATTCCAACAATTGAATCATTTAATGTGGTAAAAGGTTTTTTAAACCTTTCTGTTTCTGCTGATTATTGGTCTGATGTTTTGTTTGATGCACTCGCACAAGGTGAAGAATATGGAAAAACAGCTGTTACGAATGACTCAGAAACAATAATGGTTGAATACTCTTCGCCAAACACTAATAAACCATTGCATTTAGGACATATAAGAAATAATGTGTTAGGATATTCTATTGCTAACATTCTTGAAGCAAATGGATTTAAAGTGATAAAAGCAAATCTTATTAACGATAGAGGTATTCATATTTGCAAATCTATGCTTGCGTGGAAGAAATTTGGGAATGGCGAAACTCCCGAAACCGCTCAACTCAAAGGCGACCATTTAGTTGGAAAATACTATGTGCGTTTTGATAAGGAATACAAAATGCAAATACAAAACGGTATTGCTGCTGGTGAAACAGAGGAATACGCAAAAGAACACGCTCCTATTATGTGTCAAGCACGTGAATTGCTCAGAAAATGGGAAGCGGGTGATGCCGAAACTATAGAATTATGGAACACTATGAATTCATGGGTGTATGACGGATTTGAACAAACATATACGCGTATGGGTGTTTCGTTTGATACAATATATTATGAATCGCAAACATATTTATTAGGAAAACAAATTGTGCTTGATGGATTAACAAACGGTGTTTTATATGCAAAAGATGATGGTTCTATATGGGCTGATTTAACTGCCGAAGGATTAGATCATAAATTATTGCTAAGACCAGACGGAACATCGGTGTATATGACACAAGATATTGGAACAGCGGTTGAGCGTTTTAAAGAATTTGGTAGCATGCGTGAGCTTGTGTATGTGGTAGGAAATGAACAAAATTACCATTTTCAGGTATTGCAACTCATTTTAAAAAAACTTGGTTACAGCTGGGCTGAACGAATTTACCACATGTCGTATGGTATGGTAGAATTACCCGACGGAAAAATGAAATCTCGCGAAGGAACTGTGGTTGATGCTGATGATTTAATGGAGGATATGAATAAAACTGCTGCTGCAATTTCAACCGAATTAGGAAAATTAGACGGACTTACTCCTGAAGAAACTCACTCTATTCATGAAATAATAGCGCAAGGAGCACTTAAATATTTTATATTAAAAGTAGAACCTCGAAAAACAATGCTCTTTGACCCAAAAGAATCTATTGATTTTAACGGAAATACTGGACCGTTTATACAATATACACATGCACGAATTTGCTCTGTTTTACGAAAAGCCGAAGAACAGTCTATTGCAATACCTACCAATGCTGGTTCGTATGTGTGTAATGCAAAAGAACAAGAGGTTATAAAAATACTTGCTCGATATAAAGAAAGTATTCAACTTGCTTCAAAAGAACATGCTCCTTCGCATATTGCAAATTATTTATATGAGTTAGTAAAATCGTATAATCATTTTTATCACGAATGTCAAATTTTAAATGAACAAGACACACAAGCTCAATTATTTAGACTTGCACTATCAAAGCAAATTGCAACGGTTATTAAATCGGGCATGCAATTATTAGGAATTACAGTGCCAGAACGCATGTAAACATATATAACAAAAAAGCAGTGATACAAACTATCACTGCTTTTTTTAATGAGTAAAAATTATATTTATTTTTTTATCACAAATTGCTTGTGCAAGCTGTATGAATTTGTTTTTAAACGATATACATACGTTCCAGAAGGAAGTGTAGCAACATTGCATGAAACAGAATTTTCACCAGCAGGGAATTCTTGTGCTACACATTCAAATAGTTCAACCCCCTGTAAATCAAACACAGAAATAGACACATATTCAGGCGTTGCAAGAGTAAATGGAATTACAGTAGAATCATAACACGGATTTGGAAAACTTTGACCAAGATAATATCCAGCATTATTTTGTAGCATATCAAATCCTACAGAAAATTCTGGAGCACACTCTTCTTTAGCCTCTTCGCCAATACCAATAGGGGAAATATTTGAATTTTTAACTACAAGTTTATCCAACATAAGTCCTGTTTTTGCACATGCAATAGTAAGCGTGTGCGTACCTGCCGAAAGATTTACCTGCGTTAATTCTTTCCACTCCCAGCCTATTGTTGTAAGATTATCTACACGCTGAAATGCTTCATCATTAATTTTTATCCATACAGCATCAGAATCAGTTGAAACATTATTGAATCTTCCATACACAAAATATGTGGTGTCTGAAGCAAGCGTAACATTCATAGTAATCATATCAGCTGTATTTGTAGGAGGATTTACATCATGTGTTAGTTCTCCATGAGGCGTAACGTATGCTTTTTGAGAAGCGGCAGCATCAGAGAGTATTTGCCAATTTTCGCCCACAACGCCACATTCAGGTTCCATATAATATGCCTCATATCCCATTAAAGAAAGCATTTGAACCGCGTATCGTCTTCCTAAAACTCGATATCCTTCAGCATTAAAATGTGCTGCATCTAATAAACCTTCACAATCTTTAGACGAAATTACATACGCAGTTTCAACAAGTTGTGGTAGTTTATTAATGATAGTATTCATACTGGAACAACAGTTTGGTATTACCGACAGCACCTCACCAGCTAAAATAGGCACAGATTCAGCATCTAAGGATAAATCAGTGAGCATATCGGTATAAATTTTTTGCACATATGAAGTCCATTGCGATTGTCCAGTATTTGTTTCACCTTGATGCAGTAAAATACCTTTAATAACCCCATCTTGTTGAGCTTTAATAGCTAAATCAATAAGATGTTGATACGGATTCCAACCATACGCTTCAACCTTAGAAGTAAACCAAGATTCAGCATACGTAGAATCATAATCCATATAAATATCTTTGTCAAACAAGCGAATATCGCAGCCACCAACAGCAACATTTATAACACCAATAGTGATGCTATCGGGTAAATTTGCTATCATAGTACGACCAAAATAATCGGCAGGTGAAAGTTTTGAGTAACATTGGCATAAAGGAGGTGTAGCAGTGTACCACTCGCCTTTTGTACGACTTAAATTTGGACAATCAAGAGCTTGCATTACTTTAAAACGGCTATCGACAGTTCTATCTTGTGCTTGAATGTTTCCTTGTCCTTCCATATTTGATTGTCCAAAACACAAATAAATGTGAAAGTTAGGGTCTTGCGAAAATAGATTAGTTGCAAAAAAAAGAAACGTTAAAAAAAGGGGAATACGAATGTTCATAATTATATTTTTTAATATGTACAATATGGTTAAAACTAATTTAAAAAAAGGAATAACAAATATACGTTTTTTCTTGTAAAGCAAACCGACTTGCTCAAAAAAACACGCACATTGCAAGAACATTTAACAAAAAAGAAAAACATAAAACACATAATGTATATTGATTATTAGAGAATCAGATGTATATTTGCTGCGATTTTTCTATAGGTCATGTAATTAACCTCCTGACATATAATTCTTCTGATAAAAAATTAGCTATAGAAAAAAGTTTTAACAGTTATATATGAAATTATTCTAAAAAAGTACTTTAGCTCCCGAAGTTTTAAACGCAATTAGCGAATTAGGGTTTGAAACCCCAACAGAAATCCAAAGTAAAGCAATACCGTTTTTACTTGAAACAAATCAAGATTTAATAGCTTTAGCTCAAACAGGCACAGGAAAAACAGCAGCATTTGGGCTACCAATTATATCACAAATTGAAACACATTTACGATATCCACAAGCACTTGTTATTTGCCCTACACGTGAATTATGTTTGCAAATAGAACGTGATTTTAAAAACTATTGCAAATATCTACCCATTACCACTGTTGCCGTATATGGAGGAGCAAGTATAGAAACACAGTTAAAAACACTTAAAAGTGGGGTGCATATTGTTGTAGCAACTCCCGGACGGTTAGTTGATATCATTAAACGAAGAAAAATTGACCTTTCGCATATTCGTCATTTAGTGCTTGATGAATCTGATGAAATGTTACATATGGGATTTCAAGAAGATATTGATACCATACTTGAACAAACACCATCAGAAAAAAGAACATTGCTGTTTTCTGCTACTATGCCAGCAAATGTTCGGCGTATTGCAAATAATTACATGAATAATCCACATGAAATTACTATTGGCAATAAAAATGCTGGTGCCGACACTGTTTCGCATCATGTGTATATGGTACACTCAAAAGACAGATATTTAGTATTAAAACGAATTGCTGATTTTTGTCCAGATATCTATGGTATTGTGTTTTGCAGAACACGACAAGAAACAAAAGAAATTGCCGATAAACTTATGGCAGATGGATATAATGCGGACGCCTTGCATGGCGATTTATCACAAGCACAACGCGATTATGTGATGAAAAAATTCCGAAATAAAAACCTAAATATGTTAGTAGCAACAGATGTTGCTGCACGTGGACTTGATGTGCATAATTTAACGCATGTAATCAATTATTCCCTCCCCGATGATATTGAAGTATATACTCACCGTAGCGGCCGAACAGGACGAGCAGGAAAAGAAGGAATTTCAATTGCAATAATAAATTTACGCGAAAAAGGACGATTACGACAAATTGAACGATTTATTAAAAAATCTTTTATTCAAAAACAAGTGCCACACGGTGCCGAAATTTGTCAAGCACAACTTATACATCTTATACAAAAAATTAAAGATGCAGAAGTAACAATTGATAAAACAGGAGCTTTATATGACACAATGCTCAGTAATTTTGAAAATTTTACCAAAGAAGAATTATTGCAAAAGTTTATATCATACGAATTTAACCGATTGTTAGAATATTATCAAAACGCACCTGATATAAATGTAGCAACAACCTTAGACAGTGGCAAAAAAGAAAATAGAAATACATTGCGAAATAAACACGAACGCTCTGATACATTTGACAGAAAAGAACGAAACGAACGAAATTTCGGAAAAGAACGCTATAATCAAGATACGTACCGAGAAAGAAAAGATTTTTCGCGATTTTTTATTAATATTGGTAAAAAAAATAGCGTAGATAAATCTACTATTTTACGCTTGCTCAACGAACACATCAACGACCGCTCTGTGCAATATGGTGCAATTGATATTTTAAAATCATTTTCGTTTTTTGAAGTAGAAAAAGAAAAAACGGCAAAAGTACTTTCGGCATTTAAAAATGCAATATATGACGGAATTCCTATTTCGGTTGAAATAGCACAAGTGCCCGAAGGAAAAGCAGCACGTGGTTCAAAAAATGGTTTTATACAAGGGAATGATTTTTTTCACAACGCACCAAAAACAAAAAAATCATACAATAATAAAAAACATGAAGGATCATTTAAACGAAGAAAAAGATAAGACAAAGCCATTTCAATTTTTATTTTGAAACTTTACCATATTGATTTCGTATTTTTTGTAAATTGCTTGGCGTATATTTATAAAATATTAATACACAATTACTATGAAACTATATAAATTCATATTTACATTATTTTGCTTCGTGTTTTTTTCTACAGCAAGCTATTCTCAATACGTAAAAATAAAACACAATAATATGTATTTGAGTGCTGGTACTTCTATTGATTTTCAAAGTATTGCTCCTTTATATTCCGTTGCCTCTGTAGCATACGAACGAAATCTTTTCTATCCTTGCAAGGGTGTATGGAATGCACGTGCAGGCGTTGGTGGTGTTACATTACTTATGAAACCTTTAGGGTATTATTATTATGCAGATATGGTATATATACATGGTGAACATTGGCATCACCTTGAAGTAGCGGCTGGTGTTTCTGGATTATATAATACAGAAACGAAAGCATTTGAATGGTGGACAAGTGAATTAGAATATCCGCTCCCTATTTCAATATATGTTGGGTATAGATTTCATCTTCCAAACGGTGGGTATATATAATAAAAAAGCGAAAACAGTCGAATTGTCAATTAAAATGAGAATCCTACGCTCATGCTTAATTGTTCGGGCCAACCAACACCCACTCTGTATATATACCCACCG
>JAAYPM010000006.1 GCA_012519815.1 Bacteroidales bacterium | reverse complement strand
TGAGAAATGCGAAAATCATTGCTCATTTGTAGGTTTTCTATGTTCTTTATCACAGACGGACTCCAACCCCATGGCTCAAAAGAACTGAATGTGAGTCCTTTAAGACGAGCAATGTTTTTTTGTGTAATAATATGTGGAATGTGCCACCCATAGGCACGTAATTGTGTAATAAATGTTGTTGGATATTCACCATCAATAAGAATGTAATCGTCTGCATGTGCTATATATATTGGAACAATTGACAGTGATTTTTTAAATAATTCAATATGTTTTGAGGCTGTATAATATGGATATTCATTCGCGATTTCTAATTCGCTTGTAGGATTAAAATAAAATAAACTGCTCATACATGTGTATGTAAAAAACAATATTTATTGTTGTAGTTGTTTTTGAATATTCCACGAAATTCTATTTTCCCAGTTTGCTTTTATTTGAATTTTATCAGGGAAAAATATACGAATTTCGGCTTGTTGTTTTTGTTCAAGAGAACCAGTGTCCCATAATCCATTTTTGTTTGTATCTAACACACATGAAAGGGTATATTCATCGGCTGTTAAATGCGTAAATGTAATTGAACCCGTATTTTGATATACTTGCGTTACAACTTCAGATTCCGAAGCTCCTTTTTTTCGCAATTCAAATAGATAATGTTCTTGCGTGTTAATACTGTCAATTTCAATAATTAAGGAACCGTATGTATTTAATTTTGGACAGTTAATCTGTATGCAAAGTGAATCAGAAACTGCTCCATATATATCTTCGGCAGCGGCATGTGGAAATATAAGTTGATAGTTTGTTTGCGGCTCCCAATTGGCTGTTACAGAATATGTTCTATTATTTTCATGTAAATTATATTCGCAAGGAACGGGTGTGTAATGTGATACATTCACAAGTTTTTGTGTTGCTATTGTTGTCGAAAATTCTTTGTTTTCATGTGCATATATATCACGTATTGCATTTTTTTGGAGTGTAAGTACATAATTTTTAGCAATATCTGCACTATGATATATGTAAAGTGTGCGTTTAGAGTGAGGCGATAACTGAATGTTTGTAATGCAATTCTTTTTAAGACTATCAGTCGCATCATACAATACAAATAAACTATCAGAAAATTCTTGTATTGGGTTATTCCATATAATTTCTATTACATTATGTATAAATAATGCTTGTTTTTGGTAGTCGTGAATAAACGGTATAGGTCGTGGTGGACGGTGATTTCGGTATCGTTCTGTTTGTGAAAATATGGTAGAAAACGAAATAATTTGTTCTTTTTCAATCTCTTTATCTTTATACGTAACTGTCATAATAGGATTTTTAAGCCTTGCTGCTCGCGTATCAGTAATCCAACATAATAAAGAATTTGTTGTAGAATCAACCTCAGCAATATACCAATTTTGCAAATCAGGATATTCAGCAAGACGTATTGAAATTTGATGTATATCAAACGGTTTGCTGAAATATAAGGCAAAACGTCCATTTCCTATATTTTGATTAATAATTTGTTGCGATTCATAATAATATTTTGGTATAAACGGCTTTGTAATAGGGGCTTGCTGACGAATATGTTCGTTGTGTATATGTGCAGTGTCAATATAATTACCATACGAATCTTGCAATGCTATTGTGTCTTTAACCATAAACAGGCGTGCATGAGTATGCATGGTTTTAAGTGGACGAGAAGCATGAACAGTAATGGTATCATAAGGAAATACCGTATGTGTTGATTTAGGAGCATCAGAAAATTCTAAACGTGCAGGCATATCTTTGCTTTTCATCAAAAAAACGGTGTCGGTATATGTATTGTTTTTTTGAGCATGAGAAAGAATTAATTGAGCACTATCTGCATATATAAGCGTGGTGTCGTGTAACCAAATAAGCACACTATCTTGCGAAGGCAACACCTCAAAAGAATATGCATTTGACGCAAAATGATTTGAAGATATGCGGAAAGAATTTTCAGTAATTGGAAGCGAAAATGCAAGCGTGTATAAATAAGGAGAAACACGAGAACGAGAACGAATTGATTGTGTATGTGGTTGATTAGTAAATAAATTTAATTGTATATTATCAGGAAAAAAATGGGTGCGAGTTTGTATATAAAAAGTATCTTTTTCAGATAACAATGTTGTGTCCAAAAGAGAATCTGTATGTATATGATGTGCAAGGCTATCAGCCTGTTTCGTGTGTAAAACAGCATTTTTCTTAGAAATAGGAACACGAACAGTATCCGATAATATCCGTGCTTCGGGCACAATCAAAGTGTCAAGAAAAGCTATTAATTCTTGTGCTTGTGGAGAGTATCGAAAATCCTTATTTTTATCAACTATTGCATATATAGCATACGTTCCTTGTTGAATATTAGAAAACATAAATGTACCTTGTTCACTTACTTTTGTGGTATATGTTGGCATAGAAACATATATCGAAGAATCCGAAAATGTTTCATTATATGCATATAAAAGCACATGGCAATTTCCAGGAATTTCATTGGTTTCTGCAACACGAACAGAGCCTTGTATTTTAAGAGAATCTATGCTTTGTCCTGTAGAAAACGCATATACATATTGTTCTATAGCAGTTCCTTCGTGCACATCTTTAATAGCATTTGAAAAATTAAATGTGTATGTGGTATTATCTTCTAATGGATGTTTTTTAAGATGTATAATAAGCTTTTTTTTACGTGCAGTAATATTAGGAGGTGTTTCAAAAAAAGGCGAAATTAAGCACGTTTCCTTACCAGAATTTAATTGAATTTTTTCATCAAACACAATCTTTATTTTCGAGGGACGAACAAGTGTTGCATTATTATGAGGTTTTTCGCGAATTACTACAGGAGCAAGAGTGTCAATTGGTCCACCAGTAGGACGAGATTCACGTGCACAATTCATGAGTCCAAACACAAATAAAAAAACAATAATAGTTGGAATATAAAAGAATTGTACAAATTGTTTCATAGTAAAAAATTGTATGCAAACATACAAAAGAGTTTAGAAAGTTAAATTATACTATTGGTGTATTTCTTATTTTCTTGTAAAAATGTGCGGTTTTGCATAATAGATTTTTTAAAGTCTAAACCATTTTTATTTGGTATTCATATAAAAAAACATCTTGATGCTAAGCTATTAATGCAGAAAATATGTACCTTCGCATAGCAAATTTATTTTAATTATATCATGAATATTTTACTAATAGGTTCAGGCGGAAGAGAACATGCATTTGCATGGAAATTTGCACAAAGTCCTTTGCTAAAAAAATTATACATTGCTCCCGGTAATGCAGGAACAGCTGAAATAGGTACTAATATACCTGTTGCTGTAAACGATTTTGCTGGCATAAAAAACATAGTGTTAGAGCACGCAATAGATATGGTAGTTGTTGGTCCCGAAGTTCCTTTGGTTGCAGGTATTCACGACTTTTTTTGTAATGATTCAGAAATTTCGCATGTTGCTGTTATTGGACCACAAAAACATGCTGCCACTTTAGAGGGAAGTAAAAAATTTGCAAAAGAATTTATGATTCGTCATAATATTCCTACCGCAGCGTATTTTACCGCAACTTCCAAAAATATACAAGAAGCGTATGAATTTCTTGAAACACAAAAACCTCCCTATGTTCTTAAAGCAGATGGACTTGCAGCTGGAAAAGGCGTGTTGATTTTAGAAGACCTTGCCGAAGCAAAAACAGAGCTTACGGAAATGCTTTCGGGTAAATTTGGCGATGCAAGTAAACAAGTAGTTATAGAAGAATGTTTGCACGGCATAGAAATGTCAATTTTTGTATTAACTGACGGAAAAAGCTATGTAATTTTACCTGAAGCTAAAGATTATAAACGAATAGGTGAAGGCGACACAGGGCTTAATACTGGTGGAATGGGAGCAATATCTCCTGTGACATTTGCCAATACAGTACTTATAGAAACTATAGAAACACAAATAATAAAACCAACAATACAAGGTTTGCAAAAAGATTCTATTCCGTATGTAGGATTTATATTTTTTGGATTAATGGTGCAAAATGGCGTTGCAAAAGTAATTGAATATAATGTTCGCATGGGCGATCCCGAAAGCGAAGTAGTGTTACCGCGCATACAATCAGATTTATTAGAACTTTGTGTGGCGGCATCTAAACAGCAACTTGCAGATTACACCGTATCTGTATCACCCCAAACAGTGGCTACTGTTATGTTAGTTTCAGGAGGATATCCCGATACATACGAAAACGGAAAAACAATACAAGGCTTGTCAAATGTTACACAAAGCATTGTTTTTCATGCAGGTACAAAATTACAAGATAATGCAGTAAAAACAGCAGGTGGACGAGTATTAGCTGTTAGTTCGTATGGCACAACTAAGGAAGAAGCATTACAAAATTCATACGAAAGTATTCGCCATATCTCATATAAAGATATGTATTATAGAACTGATATAGGATTTGATTTATAGCCATGTTATTTTCATTAATTCATAAAAATTCTCCGTATATTATATTTATATATCCGGTATTATTTATTGTTCTTTTTATTTCGCACATACTACATCCTATCGAAATACCAATGTATTATGATACGAATCCTATGCCTTTGTACGCATGGATTACGCAACTTCATATGTATTCAAAATATATATGGTATGGCGTAATTTTACTTTTTATGCTTATGAATGCTTTTTTGCTATCACGCATGCAAATTTTATTTCGCATAATAGATACCGCAACCGCTGTTCCTATGCTTCTTTATTTTTTACTTTCAGCAAGTTCTAATGTATTTCAACAGTGTAGTCCATTACATGCAGCTCTTACTTTTTTGTTAATAAGTATAATTTCAATTTTTAAAATGTATAAAAACGAGCAAAGTTTACAGCCCGTATTTGAAGCAGGATTTATGCTTGCTCTTGCAAGTATGTTTTATGCAAATATGATTTTTTATGCTGTCTTTTTATATATTGCTTTATTTGTACTTGTGCCATTTAATTGGAGACAATGGATTTCGCTCACTATTGGAATACTTACACCTTTTATTATAGTAAGTTCAATTTATTTTTTACAAGATCAGCTCTATGATTTTTTTGAATTATTTATAAAAAACACATTTATATGGCAAAAGTCATTTTCGTTTCATTATGAGCATTTTATATTTTTTGGATTTCTTGCTCTTATATTCATTTTTGCTTTGTTTCATACATTTTCTGGAAGTATAAAAAAAGTTGCAACTAAAAAATATTATAGTCTGTTTTTTATTTTTATGCTTGTAACTACAGGAATATTTTTTCTTGTTCCTGCCGCTGGAAAAGAAATAGTATTTTTCTTAATTATACCTCTTGCATTTATTATTGGTAATTATTTAGAAAATATACGTTCACGGTTTTGGCAAGAATTAATTTTCACATTAATTGTTATAGGAGTTATTCTTATACAGGTGTTTGAGTGATTTTTATTACAGCAAGGAGTCAAATCAAGCTACGAAACCAATTTTAAACCAATAATTGATAGTAATAAACTCGTAATAAAAAACAGTCGTAAAAATGTTGTTGGTTCTTTAAATATAATAATTCCTATTAATGCAGTTCCAACAGCACCAATTCCTGTCCATACCACATATGCAGTTCCAATTGGGAGTGTTTGCGTTGCTTTTATTAAAAGTAACATGCTTATTATAAGAGTAATAGCAAAACCCATGTACCACATATACATTTCGTTACCTATTGTTTCTTTCGCTTTTCCTAAACAAAAAGCAAACGCAACTTCAAATAATCCTGCAATTATTAAAACAACCCAATTCATACAATAAAATCAATTAAAATAACCTGCCTATATCAAGCATTATAGCATACAGAAACAGACCAAGAACTATAGTAATACCAATTCTTTGAGCACGTTCTAAAAATGTATCAGAAGGTTTTTTTCCTGTAAATAATTCGTACAATAAAAACATAAGGTGTCCCCCATCAAGTGCCGGAATAGGAAGAATATTCATAAAACCCAGGATAACCGAAAATAATGCAGTCATAAGCCAAAACCATTGCCAATTCCATTCAGATGAAAACATGGTTCGCATGGTGCCAAAACTGCCTATTTGCTGTGCTCCTTCTTTAGTGAATACCAATTTTAACTGTTTCATATAAAATGTAAGATTTGAAACTCCCATTTTAATGCCTGCAGGTATAGATTGTAATAGAGTATATTCAAGCTGTTTAAATTCATATAATTTGTCAATTCCTTTTGGATACACGCCAATTGTTCCTTCGGCAGTAAAAGTGATAGGAATAATTTCTTCAAATCCGTTTCGTATAACAGTAATGGTAGTTTGAGCATTTTGTAATGATTTAGCTTTAATTGAAAAATCGAAAAATGCTGGTGTAGAAACGCTATCAACAGCTATTATATGATCATTTTTTCGTAATCCTGATTGTGCAGCAGGCATATTTGGAATTAATGAATCAACAATAAAAGGAATAAAATCAGTAATAAAATACGCATTTTGATTCGCAATAATATTCTGTTTTAAGGATTTTGGCAAAACCAAATCAACTATTTTTCCCTGTCGTTCTACACGAATATTTTGTGCGTCATCAATTACAATTGCCGACACCACATCAGCTAATCGGCTGGGAACTTGGTCTTCTACCATAATAATTTTATCGCCGTGCATAAATCCCGCACTCAAAGCCAATGAGTCGCAATAAATACCATAATGAGCATTTTCAATAGGCAAATATTTTTCTCCCCATGTATATAAAATGCCAGAATAAATAATAAATGCTAAAACAAAATTAAAAATCACCCCTCCCGAAATAATCAACAATCTTTGTCCAATTGTTTTAGAGCGATATTCCCATGGTTGCGGTGTTTTTTTAAGTTGGTCGGTATCCATAGACTCGTCAACCATGCCTGAAATTTTACAATATCCTCCAAACGGCAACCAGCCAATACCGTATGTTGTATCGCCTTTTTTAAATTTAAAAAGAGAAAACCATGGATTAAAAAACAAATAAAATTTTTCTACCCTCGCTTTAAATAATTTTGCAAATGTAAAATGTCCAAGTTCATGAATAAGAACAAGTAGTGAAAGGCTAAGAATAAGTTGAAGAGTTTGTTGCATAATAATTACATTAAAGATTGAGCAAATATTGTAGCTTCTTTGTGAGTCTCAATATATTCATCAATAGTAGGTTCTAAAATATGAGTAACAGATTGCATTGTTTTTTCAATAAGCATTGGAATATCTTGAAACGAAATAGTTTCGTGTAAAAAAGCCTCAACTGCTACTTCATTTGCGGCATTCATAATACATGGCATGTTTCCATCTTTTTCTATCGCATGAAATGCAAGTGATAGATTTTTAAAATTAGAAACATCAGGTTTTTCAAAAGTAAGTTCTGGATAATCTAAAAAATTAAAACGCGGAAAATCAGAAGCAATACGTGTAGGGTATGATAGTGCATATTGAATAGGCAATTTCATATCGGGTAAGCCCATTTGTGCTTTTATAGAGCCATCAATAAACTGCACTGCCGAATGAATAATTGATTGCGGATGAATTATAATTTCAATATTATCAGGTTCTATTCCAAAAAGCCATTTTGCTTCAATCATTTCTAAACCTTTATTCATAAGCGTTGCTGAGTCAATTGTTACTTTTGAACCCATTTCCCAATTAGGATGTTTTAATGCTTCTTGCACACGAATAGTTGAAAGTTGCTTTTGGGTATATCCTCGAAACGGTCCTCCTGAAGCAGTAAGAATAAGTTTTTCGGGAATATTTCCAACATGCATTTCTCCAACCAAACATTGAAAAATAGCAGAATGTTCAGAATCAATAGGAATAATTGAGGCTTCATGTTTTTTGCACAAAGCGTTAACTAACTGTCCTGCAACCACAAGCACTTCTTTATTTGCAAGAGCAATTGTTTTTCCATGTTTAATTGCATTTAAAATAGGAAGCAGTCCAGCGTAGCCAACCAAAGCGCCAACAACTATATCAATAGAATCCATTGAAACTACATCTATTAACGATTCTTCGCCAGCAAATACTTTTATATCATATTTATCAAGCTGCTCAAATACATATTTATAGTTGTTTTTATCGCTTACAATAACTGTATTTGGATTACACGCTATAGCCTGTTGTATTAATAAATCTACATTTGAATGTGCGGTAAGAACTTCAACAGAAAAAAGGTCTGGATTTTTTGTAATTACATCAAATGTTTGCGTACCAATAGAACCAGTAGAACCTAAAATTGCGATTTTTTTTGTCATTTTCACATAAAATTAAAAAACAATAAAACGTTTTGGATCCACAGGTTTTCCTTCGTGCCATAATTCAAAATGCAAATGAGGACCAGTAGTATATTCTCCAGTATTACCGATTACCGCAATACCTTCACCAGTTTTAACCTCCTCGCCTACATGTTTCAATAATTTTGAATTATGTTTATAAAATGACAAAAAATCATTTGAATGTTGCACTCCAATTACAAACCCTGTTTCTAATGTCCATGTGCTTATAATAACCGTTCCGGCAAGCACGCTTCGTACAACTTGGTCTTTTGTAGAAACAATATCAATTGCAAAATGGTGCTTTTTTATCGAAAAATCTTCTGAAATAATACCACTAATTGGTGTTGTAAAATTAAGATTTGATAATTGTGTTTTATTAATTGATTTTTGCTCATATTCAAGATTAATAGACTCATATTCTGCAACTTCTAATCGCAACAAAGAATCAAACACCGAACGTTGAAAAGTAATATCTTTTGCGTCAGTTTCATATGCGTTTGGTTCCAAAATATATTGAGGAGCATCTCCATCATTTAAAATAGTTTTAAGCACCGACAAATATTGTTTATGTATGCGAAGTTGATTTTCTAATGAATCAGTACGAATAGCTGTTTCAATAATTTTTTGACGCTCTTCAAGTTTTGGATAATCGGGTATTACATATTCTTTTAATGTAGTATGTGCAATAAGAATATATACAAATGAAATAAGAATAATAGAACTTAATCCAACAAGAAAAACAACATTTAAACGATTTAATTTGTATGAAAAAACCTCCTCAAATGATTCATCATTATATATAATAAGGCGATATTTATCGCGTAATTTTTCAATTCGTTTTTTTTGTTTGGATTTTTCCATATAATTTTTGTTATATTTTTGAAAGTCGCAAAATTAAATCTTTATACATAAAAAATAGGTGTGTAAATATACAATTATTAGTTCAATTAATCAGAAATTATATATCCGTCTTGCATGCTAATAACTCTATCAGAAAGCTCAGCAAGACTTGTATCGTGAGTTACAATCACAAAGGTTTGATTAAATTCTTTTCGAAGCGAAAAAAACAATTCATGCAGTTCTGTTTTGTTTTTTGAGTCAAGATTTCCTGAAGGTTCGTCGGCAAAAATAATTGCTGGATTATTCATTAAAGCACGTGCCACCGCAACTCTTTGTTGTTCGCCACCAGAAAGTTCTGATGGTTTATGGTGCATGCGATGCGAGAGATTCAAAAAATCAAGAAGTTCTTTTGCTCGTGTTTCGGCTTTACGCTTAGAAACATTTTGTAAAAAAGCTGGAATACACACATTTTCGAGTGCCGTAAATTCCGCTAATAAATGATGAAATTGAAATACAAATCCAATATTATTATTACGAAAACGCGAAAGTTGTTTTTCGGTAAGATTTGCAATATTTGTATTAAGAATTTCAATAGTTCCACTATCAGCTTTTAGTAATGTTCCCATTATTTGGAGTGCCGTTGTTTTTCCAGCGCCGCTTTGTCCCACAATTGAAACGATTTCGGCTTTTTTAATTGAAATTGAAATTGAATTAAGCACCGATAAATCTCCGTATGACTTTATAATATTGAGAGCTTGTATAACCATAATAGGTAATGATAAAAATATACTAAATAGTTCTGCCAAGAATTACTACAATAAATTCAAATAATACATATAAAACCGCTATATAATTATTTATTGCAAAATAAGTATTTTTATTTGAAATAGTACGGACATATACATGTTTATATTATCATGGCATTTCATATTTTTTGAAAATAATGTATAAAAATCATTTTTGGAAACTATGATTTTTCTTGTGTTTAATTTCAAATAATAAATGTATTATTGCATATGTTTATACAAACAGTTGATTATGCAATTTTTCATGTATCAATTTAAAATATAAACGCATGTAAAAACTTAATAATTTTAATGTATGAAAAAAACAATTTTTGCTATAAGTGCTTTTATTGCAGTTTTTTTTGCTTGTAATACAAGCGAAACCATCCAAGCACAAGATTCATCTACTAATGAAGTTACTGATGAACTTTCTTCGGTTTTGAAAGCTGATTTTGAAGAAAACACAAAATTAGATGAAGTGGGTGAAAGCGGTAAAATAATTCAAATTACTACTGCCGAATTTAAAGAATTAATATATGATTACACCCAACACCCCGAAACATGGGTGTATAAAGGCACCAAACCCTGTGTAATTGATTTTTATGCTGATTGGTGTCGTCCATGTAAAATGATAGAGCCAATATTAACGGAATTAGCAGCAACATATAAAGATGATGTGATTTTTTATAAAGTTAATATCGATCAAGAACGAGAATTATCACAGGTTTTTCAAATACGAAATATTCCACTTGTAGTGTTTAGTCCATTAAACAGCAATCCAGAAGGCTCTCTTGGAGTTTTAAGTAAAGAGGAATATATACAAAAAATAGACACATTATTATTACAGAAAAAATAATAAATCAAGATTTTTTGAGTAAAGCAAATATTTGAAAAATACCGCGAACGGTTGTGATATGTAAAAATAAAAAAGCGTAACTAATTTAAAGTTAAATTGTTACGCTTTTTTTGTGCGGAGAAAGAGGGATTCGAACCCCCGGTGCCTCGCAGCACAACGGTTTTCAAGACCGCCGCATTCGACCGCTCTGCCATTTCTCCGTTGCAAAAATACAAATTTTTTGTATATTTCAATTTTAATTGATGTAAAAATGTGAAAATATGAAAATATTTTTTAAATCGCTTAGTAACAGAGCTTTACTGCTTAGTCTTTTTTCAATAATTGTATGTATTTCATGTAATCAAGCAAAAAACGAATGGAAAATTTCGGGTACAATTGAAAATTATGCCTATAAACCTATATATATTTCTGTACGCGGACAGATTGATAGTACTATAACTGATATGCAAGGAAATTTTGAATTTGTGAAAACAAATCAGTATTCAGATTTTGTGAGAATTTCCCCTTCCACTTCATTAACCTCTGTATTACAGCTATTTGCCGACAGCGTGTGTGAAATTCAAGTACATATTACCGATACTGCACACATGCAGCAAGCAGTAATTTATAATTCTCCCGAAAGTGTGCTACTCCAAGATTTATATGCATGGCACAATACAAACAAAGAATCGTTTGATTCAACGGTGCGTGTGTTTAAACAAGAACGTGAATACACAAACAATCATGATTCTTTGCGAATTGTGTATATTTCTAAATTAGACCAATTATATAGTAATCATCTTGCGTTTTTGAAAACATTTATTGCTGAAAATATGCATTCTCCTATTGCAACAACTGCAAGTTTTATGAGTTTTGATACTATTCGTTATATGCCTGTTTTGCTTCGCGAAAAAGAAAATATAGATATATATAAAGCGATTTTAAAAAATCTTACACATACGTATGGTACAATTCCTTTTGTTGAGCTGTACGCAAGGTCGGTGCGGGCTATTGAAATGAGTTTGGAATATGACGATGCAGCATATTAAATGGATATGTAAAAACGCAGACATCTATTCTTGCAACCATGCTTCCACCTCATCTTGATGCAATGTGAGGTAGGTAACTTTCCTCACAACAATGTCGTTTTCAACATAATAAATTGCAGGAAGTTTTAATCCTGAACGATATATAAAGTCAATCTGCGAAAGTAATGTAAAGGGAATAGTATGTATTTTTGTTTCGGATTGAAAATCTGCAATCTGTGATTCTTTGCCGTAAAAAAATATAAATAAGGGGAGATTTGGATTCTTTTTTTTCATCACATGTAATTTGAATGCGGCAATTTTACAATGCGGACAGGTAAAACTCATAAATGCAACAATATGTTTTCCATGTGCAAGATTAGTGTAGTGCACGGTATCGCTAATGCTGCGTAAATCAAGATGTTTTCCTATTACTTCGCTATCAATAGTATGTAATTTTTTATGAAATGGTTGAGTTAAAGGGATTATAATGCTAAAAACACTAAGAAAAAGTAAAATTTTATAGGAATTTGGTGTCGAAATACCATCGTGATATATATGTAATAGTAACAATAGCCCTATAAGTATTATATTTTTAATAAGAGAAGCAAGTGGACTTACTACAAAAACATTTCCAAAACACATACAATTTCCCGTATTTCCTTCGCTTGCAATTACAATACACAGATGTACAGAAAAAGCTATAAGCGTTACGACACTTAGTTTTAGAATGCGTTTTGAAAAATATATATTTCCTATAAGAAGTGCTCCAAGTAAAAATTCAAATGATATAATTATTCGAGCAAAATATGGAGCCAATGTCCAATTTGAAAAATGAGCTTCAACCAAAGCTGCTTCAAACAATTGAATTGGGAATAATTTTGTAATTGCAGACACAATAAATAATGCACCAATAATACTTGAAGTTGTTATTTTGATGATACGCATAACATTCATATACAAAGCGATTTAATAGTTGCATTAATTTCAGCATGAAGTGATTGTAGTGCTTGGGGAATTTGCCAATTATTTTTATTTCTATCGCCAACAATATTTGATATTGAACGAAGATGAATGCACGGAATATTTTGATGTGCACATACAAAATGAGCCGCGGCACCTTCCATGCTTTCAATAGCAGGGGCATATTTTTGTTGTAACATATTTTTACGTGTTTCGCTGCTCGTAATTTCGTTAACAGTAATTCCTCTCACTTGTGGAATATGCGAGGGACAATATGTGGGCGAAACGCGAATATATCCATCTGTAAATGGAAATGCGTTAGGAGATTCTAATCCTAAATCAAAAAGATTTAAAAATGTTGCATTTTCTGCAACTCCTATATCAGCAAAACAATCTTCGGTAACACACACAACATCAGCATATACGTATGAACTATTGAATGAACCAGCAATGCCTGCATATAGCACAATATCAGGCTTGTGTATGCAACAGTATTGCGTAAGATTATATATAGTATTATGTATAGCAACACCACTTATGAGCACATGCACGGTGTGAGCAGATTCGCAAGGAATAAAACCCTTTGCCTCTATGTCAGTTGAAAACGCAACAAGAATATTCATTGCATATTAAATAAAAATATAATGTATGCTACAAAGATACATTCTTTCAAAGAAATATGTAATTTTTTTACAAATTCTTAGTTACATAATTGCGTGCATTTTTTGTTATGTGCTGCTATTTACATCATAAAAATAAAGATATACTCTGTTTTATTTGACATTACATTACAAAAACATGTTTTTTTATGCTATATTTTGAATAAGAATAGGTATGTTTATCAGATTATAATTATATTTTTGCTATTTATTTTTTGAATTTTATGACAAAAAAACGAACAAACGAATTATTACATACTATTATATACGGTATTCAAGAAAAAAAAGGAAAAGAAATACTATCACTCGATTTTTCAAACATTGAAAATGCAGAATTAAAGTATTTTGTAATTTGCGAAGGCGATTCTACGACTCATGTTGCAGCAATTGCAGATTCTGTGATTGAAACGGTTTCGAAACAGAAAGTTGGAAAAATATATGGAAAAGAAGGATACAAAAACTCAGAATGGATAATTCTCGATTATTCCGATATCTTTGTACATATTTTCCAACCTCATATTCGTAAACATTATAATATTGAGGAGCTTTGGGCAGATTGCTTTATACAAGAATATAATTAAGGAATACAGACATGGCACAACAAGAATCAAATACAAATCAAAGCACAAATCAAAACAAACAGCAACCTAAAAAACCACCTTTCCCAAATATGAATAATCCAAAAGGTGGCTTTAATATATCATGGATATATATTGCTTTATTTATAGCATTTATTGTAATAAATTTTATGGACTTAGATGGGGGTCCTAAAGAGGTAAATGACAGTCATTTTTTCGCACAGCTGCAATCAAATGAGATAGAGCGAGTTGTAATTGTCAACAAAGAATATGTTGAGGTATATCTTAAATCAAACCCATCAAGCGGACCAGGTTTTGGTACACCTGATTATAAATTCTCCATTGCTTCTATTGATTTTTTCTTAGAACGAGTACATGCAATTGAAGAAGGATTAGCTCCCGGACAAAAAATTAGCGTAAGTTCAGAAACTCGTCATAATTATATGAGAGAAATTATTGGGTGGATATTACCGTTTTTACTCATTATTGGTATTTGGATGTTTTTCATGAAACGCATGAGCGGTGGCTCTGGTGGCGGACCAGGTGCTCATATTTTTAACATCGGAAAATCTCGGGCAAAGGTATTTAATAGTGCCGAAGATAAGGTTAAAACAAATTTTAACGATGTTGCGGGACTTGAAGAAGCTAAAGTAGAAATTCGTGAAATAGTGGATTTCCTAAAAAATCCTAAAAAATATACAGAACTTGGTGGAAAAATACCAAAAGGTGCTTTATTAGTTGGTCCTCCGGGTACGGGTAAAACATTATTAGCAAAAGCTGTTGCAGGCGAAGCTGGTGTACCATTCTTTTCAATGTCAGGATCAGATTTTGTTGAAATGTTTGTGGGAGTAGGTGCTGCACGTGTGCGAGATTTATTTAAAGAAGCTAAAGCAAAGGCTCCTTGTATTGTGTTTATTGATGAAATTGATGCGATTGGACGAGCACGAGGAAGAAATCCAAATATGGGAGCAAATGATGAAAGAGAAAATACATTAAATCAATTGCTTACAGAAATGGACGGCTTTGAAACGGATAAAGGAGTTATTATACTTGGAGCCACAAACCGTGCTGATATTCTTGATAAAGCGTTAATGCGTGCGGGTAGATTTGACCGACAAATACATGTGGAATTGCCCGATTTGCACGAACGTGAAGCTATTTTTAATGTGCATTTAAAACCTATAAAAGTTGCGTCTGAAGTTGAAAGTGAATTTCTTGCAAAACAAACTCCTGGATTTTCAGGCGCTGACATTGCAAACGTATGTAACGAAGCTGCATTAATAGCTGCACGAAATGATAAAAAACAAGTAGAAAAGCAAGATTTTTTAGATGCTGTAGATAGAATTGTTGGAGGTTTGGAAAAACGTAATAAAATTATTACGGTTGATGAGAAAAAAACAATTGCATATCACGAGGCTGGACATGCTACCTTAAGTTGGCTTTTGGAACATGCACATCCGCTTATTAAAGTAACTATTATCCCGCGTGGTAAGGCTCTTGGTGCTGCTTGGTATTTGCCCGAAGAACGACAAATTACTACAAAAGAACAGATTATTGATGAAATTTGTGCTACCCTTGGAGGAAGGGTGTCGGAAGAACTTACATTTGGTAAAATTTCTACAGGTGCACTTAATGACCTTGAAAAAGTAACCCGACAAGCATATGCAATGGTTACGTATTTTGGAATGAGCGACAAGGTAGGAAATCTGAGTTTTTACGACTCTACTGGACAATCAGAATATGCGTTTAATAAACCATACAGCGAAGAAACTTCGCAACTTATTGATGCAGAAGCTAAAGCAATAATTGATTTGGCGTATAAAAAAGCAGTGAAAATTCTTAAAGAAAATCAAGACGGACTTACAGAATTAGCAGAATTATTACTCGACAAAGAAGTAATCTTTAGCGAAGACTTAGAACGTGTGTTTGGCAAACGAAAATACACCGCACCTGTACATGATAAACCAAAAAAGAAAAAAACCAAAAAGGTGAAACCTGAAACTGAAACACCTAATGAAAACAATAAGTAATTCGGCACGAGAAACAATATTGCGTAAGCTCGATTCTATGCACAATCAGCATTTTTCGAATGTGCACTATGAATCGGTACGTTCAAATGCCGAATATTTTGTGCAACCCGATGCTCACTCGCTTATTACAACATTTTGCTCTGTTTTTACCAACATTTCTGGTTCTTGTGTGGTGTGTGATTCTGAAAAAGAGGCTTTGCAATATATTGCTTCTATACTTAATTCTTGCACTGCATATAGTATAGAACCTAAAATCTCGCAAATGTGTAAAACAGAGGGAATTGCTGTAGCTTCAGACGAGCTTTTTGCAGAAACTGCGAAATTTGCAATTACAAGTTGCGATGCTCTTGTTGCTCGCACTGCAAGTGTGCTTGTAAATTCTCAAACTCTTAACGGACGAAAATCAATAGCTGCTCCAGAAACACATATTGTACTTGCGTACGAAACGCAAATGTATGCCGATTTACCCGATGCATTTGCACACATTTCTTATGAAACAATTCCTTCACAAATAACAGTTATTACTGGTCCGAGCAGAACTGCCGATATTGAAAAAACGTTAGTTCTTGGTGCTCATGGACCAAAAAATTTAGTGGTAGTTATTATAAAAAATGTATAAATGAAAAATTTAATTCAACGCATAATAACTGGAACCATATATGTTTCATGTGTTTTTATTGGTTTATTGATTCACCCATTTGTATTTTTTGGTGTTTTTTTATTGTTCATGAGTTTTACTCTTTATGAATTTTATGATATTGCGAAACAAATTACACAAACCTCTTTTAATACATTTTTTGGAATAATTTTTAGTGCAACTATTTTTACCCTGTTTTTTATAGACGCTTTTTCATACGCTCATATACCTCTGCTACCAATACTATTAGTTTTATTTTTTGGATTTTTGAGTGTTGAATTATATCTTAAAGACACACATTTTTTTCAAAAATTAGCATATACAGCTTTAGGAATACTCTACATTACCATTCCATTTTCATCAGTTTCATATATAGTTGCAAAAAACTCATTTTCGGGTGAACTTATGTGTGGGTTTTTTATAATTATTTGGTCACATGATACATTTTCGTACATATGGGGTGTGAATATTGGAAAACATCCTCTTGTACCAAAAATTTCACCTAAAAAAACAATAGAAGGCTTTATAGGTGGATTTTTATCAACTATTCTTATAGTTGTACTTATAACAAGATTTTTTTCGTATGGTTTATCACCCATACAATGGATAGTTGCTGCCATTATTATCGTTGTTTTTGCAACAATAGGAGATGTTTTTGAGTCATTACTAAAACGGCAGGCAAATAAAAAAGACTCGAGCCATTTATTGCCTGGGCATGGTGGTTTTTTAGATAGATTTGATAGTGCTATTTTTAGTATTCCCGCATTTTTTGCATATTTGCATGTTATTTCAGTTCTGTAATTATCTATATTCTACGTTCCATGAAAATACATAAAGAAGGATATCCAACAATTATATTAGTATTAGTGCTTGTTGTACTTATTAGTGTTGTTGTTTCATACGTGAGTTCTATACCCCTTATTACCTATGGCGTTTATGCGGTTCTCATAGCATTTTTTGTATTTATAGTACGTTTTTTTCGCGTACCAAATCGTGTATATACTACTAATCCTCATGCAATTATTGCTCCTGCCGATGGAAAAATAGTAGCTATAGAAGAAATATATGAACCTACATTTTTGAATCAAAAATGCCGACAAATATCTATTTTTATGTCGCCACTCAATGTGCATGTTAACAGATATCCTATAAGCGGCAAAGTTCTTATAAGTAAACATAAAAACGGACAAAAATTACCAGCGTTTAATCCTAAATCTTCGGAATTAAACGAACAAACAAATATAGTGCTGCAAACAAATAATGGATATTCTATTCTATTTCGACAAGTTGCAGGAGCTGTTGCACGCCGCATTGTTAATTATGCAAAAGAAGGCGATATGGTATCGCAAAATCAAGAATTTGGCTTTATAAAATTTGGTTCAAGGGTTGATGTTTTTATACCGCTTGACTTGGAGGTTACGGTAGAACTTGGACAAATAACATGGGGCGGGCAAACAATTATTGCAAAACAATAATGAAAGTAAAGCTTTCAAATATTTCATATGCGAATACTATTCCATTTGGCTATGGATTTCATAAAAATGCCTATATTCAAAAAAACACCTTGTTTTATTCTCACTACCCTGCTCAGGGAGGTGAATTAATGCAACAAAATGCTATAGATATTTCAATAATTCCAGTGGCGGCTATACCATTCATTCCCAATGCTCGCATTATTTCTAATTATTGTATAGCGGCACAGGGTAAAGTTGATTCTGTTTTACTTTGTAGTACTGTGCCACGCGAAAAAATTATGCACATTGCACTTGATTATCAATCAAGGACTTCAAATGTATTAGTGCAGATTATAGCTAAAAAACTTTGGAATATTTCACCGCATTATAGCGTTTCCACCCCAAAAACCAATATGCATACAGATGCAGACGCATACGTTATAATTGGAGATAGAGCTTTGCAAAACGCTCACAAATATCCCTATGTGTATGATTTGGCTGAAGAATGGTATCAACTTCATTCACTACCATTTGTATTTGCATGCTGGGTTGCAAATACTACAATATCTGATACTTATCAAGAGGAATTTGAACAATCGCTTGAACATGGTGTTTCACATATTCAAGAAAGTATTAATTTTGCTGCACAACAGCATACATGGAATATGTACGAATATCTTACACAACGAATCGTATATTTTCTTGAACCATCAATACGCACACAAGTGATTTCATTATTTTATAAAGAAGCCGCAGAATTGGGTTTATTGCCCGATTTGTTGATAAAAGGCTCATAACTCCCTCTGTAATTTGTTCTAAAAACAAACCCTTCGCATTAAGTTTGTGAAAACTTGTTTTCATGAAACTTGAAATTGTACTACAAGATTTATTACAAAAAACAAATGTTGTTGCTCTGCCTGGGTTTGGTGTGTTTTATTCAAGATATCAAGCAGCTCGAATCATAAAATCTGATCATGTAAAATTTATTCCTCCCCACACATTTGTTGAATTTGAATCAAATGAAAACATTGATGACTCTCCCTTAGCTTCTATATTAGAAACAGAATACAATATGTCTTTTTCTGATGCTGTATCAGAAATTCAGTCGTTTATACATAGAACAAAAGATGCAATTACACGCACCAATTCATATGTAATAGAAGGAGTTGGAACATTAATATCTAATGAAAAAGGCATTATTGAATTACAAACTGACACTCAAAGTGATTTTTCATATAACACGTATGGATTATCTGATTTTCAGGTTCATACGATTCCTAAAAAAGATGCTTTAGAACGTGCCATACAAAAACATGCACAGAAAACAGATTCAACACAAAAAAAAGTGCTAAAAGCTCTTTTTATAGCAATACCTATATTTTTTGCACTTGTTCTTATTCCTAATATTCTTCATATTTCACAGTCGGCAAGCATTGTTTCCTTATTTCGAAACACACAAGTAGTATATGATATGAGTAATCCCTACAAACCTGCTCCTCCTGATTTAGCATCAGCATATTATCATAATGCTGAACCTTCAAATAGTGTGTATGATATGCCTTTAGGAACAGAAACTCCCCCACCACAAACACATATTGCAGAACAAACAACCAATCCCTCCTCCCTCAAAAACCAACAATTTTCAGATTCTTCTTCTACAAAACAAAGTACCAATCATATACAAACTGTTGAAAATGTTGAAACAACTGAACAATTTTATATCATAGTTGGCAGTTTTAGTTCTCAACAAAATGCAACGCGCTTTGCAGATGAATTGCAAAAAGCATCACACAATGCAGGCGTTGTGGTGAGCAATAACAAAATACGTGTGTATATTTCTCAATCTGAATCAAAAGATGTTGCATTAACCGAACTCGAAACAATTAGAACAAATCCAAAGTTTTCTGGAGCATGGCTGTATGCTGAAAGCTAAAACAACATTACGCTCCATGCATCATTTTAATAATTTTTGGCGATAATACTAATAACAACACCGACGCAGCAAGTGCAATAAGCCCTAAATTCCAAAATACGTTTGTGTATTGAAATAAATTAGATAAAGAATAACGCGTTGTTATAGAATATGTATTGCTTTCAACTTCGTTTACAAATTTATTCTGAATAGCGTGTTGTACAGCCTCATTTCCAACATCATAAACATGTGAAATACCGTGAAATACCGTAGCTGCTAAATGAGATTTAAATTCTACAGAATCTGCAACAAGATGTTGTATATTTTGACGAGATAAAGAAACAGTTATAGAATCAACAATAGTATGTATTGAAAACGTATTAATTCCATCATTAGTTGATATATTATTCCCCTCTGTAAGAACAGCTTCCATTCCTTTATATAAAGCTTTTGATAAAGGATTTTTATACTCATTTTCGAATTCCTCTTTTGTTACAATATATGTTGATTCGGAATAGGTGTTTTTCATATAATTCCACATAACATCTTCGGTAGAAACGGCAACGGTAGTTTGTTTGGCAATAAAACCAGCAATATGATGCGCAAACGCAACTGAAAGAAACCATGCACCCATAATCATTCCTACATTTTTAGGAGACGAAAGTTTGGTTACCATTGATAAACCGATTGGCGACAAGCATAATTCTCCCATAGTTTGCAATAAATAACTTGCCAATAAAAAAATAAGAGGAACTGCTGCTGCTTGTATAAGCACTGGAAAATCTTGTCCGGGAATTTCTAAATTTACTTGTGAAACAAAATATGGGGCAAATCCTAAGATTAAAAAACCGAGGCTTAATAAAAATATTCCTATTGCAAATTTTACGGGCGTATTGGGTTCTTTCTTTTTGCGAGCTAATTTTAACCATAAAAGAGTAAAAGGTGTGGCTAATAATAAAATAAAAAAAGGATTAATTGACTGAAATACTGAAGTTGGTATTTGCCACGAAAATAAATTACGATTTACATTTGTATTGGTAAATAAGGTAAATGACGAACCTGCTTGTTCAAAAAAAGCCCAAAATAAACTTGAAAAAAGTAACAAAATTAATATTACAAATAAGCGTTCTCGTTCTATTTTTGGACTTCGTAATGCCATGATAAAAATAAGTATAAGCACAGCTGAAGCAAAATAAGTAAGCACATTCGACATAAGTTTAAAATTATATACTAAATATGCGCATCCTCCTACAGCAAAAAAACTAAGAATATAAATTATGTATTCTGTGGTAATGCCCAAAAATATTTTTTTAGATAATTGTTCAGGATTTGATGGTGCTCCAATACGAACTTGCTCATGTGTAACAATATATCCTTGTTCTGTTTCTTCTCTATGTTCACGTACATTTAACATATGTTGATTACGTAAAAAAATAAACAAGCCAGCTATCATTCCCAATCCAGCAAGTCCAAATCCATATTTCCAATCGTATAATTCTCCAATAGTACCACAAACAAGTGGGGCAAAAAAGGCACCTAAGTTCACTCCCATATAAAAAATAGTGAATCCTCCATCACGCCGTATATCGTTTTTGTGGTATAAATCTCCAACGATTGAAGAGATGTTTGGTTTAAAAAAACCATTTCCTAAAATTAAAAATGCAAGTGCAATATAGAGCCAAAATTCAGTTTCAATAGTCATCACAAAATGCCCTATTGCCATAAGTATTGCACCAAAAGCAACTGCTTTTCTACGACCCAAAAATGTATCGGCAATAAAACCACCAATAAATGGCGTTGCATACACCAAAGCACCGTATGCTGCATATATTCCTATTGCGGTTTGACTTTTTTCAGGCTCAAATAAATCACGAAATAATTGCAATGTTAAATATAACATGAGCAATGCCCGCATTCCGTAGAAACTAAATCGTTCCCACATTTCGGTTAAAAAAAGCATTGTAAGTGCCTTGGGATGATTTTTCATATGTTTTTTTTCAAATATACGTGGTTTTTATATTTGAACATTGATATGTATTAAAAAAATAAGAGAAGGAAGATAATAACCTCCCTTCTCTCTCTTTTAGGTAGTTTTTATATAACTAAAAACTTCTCTACCCACCATGAACAAAAGTATATAATTTTTTAACGATTTTTAAATGCACGTCCTTTGTTGCCTGACTGTCTATTACAATAATTCTCCACTATTTTTTTAAAGATTTCTCCTTGCGAGTCATCAAGAATTTTATAAATCTCATCATGCATTTTTTCACGTTCTGCTATACGAATTTGTTGACGTGCTTCACGTTCTGCTCTCATTTTTGTTTGATGAGCTTCACGCATTTCTGCTTGTTTAGCAAAAAGAGCATCAATTTTTTCTTGTTGTTCAGCACTTAAAGAAAGCTCTTCTGTCATAATTTTTTGTAGTTGTCCATAATTTGCATAATTAAAATTATTTCTACCTTGTTTTGACTTCATGCCTTTGCGTTTATCACCATTATAATGACATTGAGAAAATTCTTTTTTGTATTTTTTTTCGTATTTTGGATAATATGGCTGTTTACTATTTGCACTTATAGTACTTACACCAAATCCTAAAATCACACCGACTAATAATAAAGCGGCACCGACTAATAAACTTTTTGTTTCCATATCTGTAAGTTTTAAAGTTTGTAATTATCTCCAAATATACAAGAGTAAAAACAAACTTGCATAATGTAATCTACCAACGATTATATTGTAACGACCAGCAGCGAAAAAATTGTGTTTTTTATAGGTATTATTTTATGTAAAAATAAAAAGAACACATACTAAAATATATATCACATGTTTTTAAAACGAGAAAGTGTAACGCTTACAGCACCTATTTTTCCTCCCATAGGTGGAGCTAATTTTGAAATTTTAATATCTACTTTGTGTATTGATTCAGAAAATTTCTGAAATAAAGCATCAAGTATTCTGTTAGCAACATGTTCAAGAAGCGATGAAGGTATCATCATTTGTTCTTTAATAATTTCATATACTGTTTGATAATTTAAGGCATCGGCTATTAAATCTGATTTTGCGGCTTGTGTACAATCTGCTTCTATACGTGTATATACTCTAAAATAATTACCCACTTCACGTTCTGCTTTGTAGCATCCATGATAGGCATAAAACTCCATATCTTCTATTTCAACAACTCCCATTTTGCAATTTTTTGCGTAAATTATTGTTTTTTCTGTAAAAAACATAGAATTAAACAAAGTAACTGCATTATTGATGCGATATAATTATATTTTTGCATAAAAATTATAGGCATGGTAAATTTAAATTCTCAGGACGATAAAAAGTCATTACATTTTTTAGAACAAATTATTGAACAAGATTTAGTTTCAAATTCTAAAGTACTCACACGTTTTCCACCTGAACCAAATGGATATTTGCATATTGGACATGCTAAGTCTATTTGTTTAAATTTTGGTCTTGCACAAAAATATGGTGGAGAATGTAATCTTAGATTTGATGATACAAATCCTACAAAAGAAGAAGTTGAATATGTTGACTCTATTAAAGAAGACGTGCAATGGCTTGGTTTCCAGTGGGCGAGAGAATTATATGCATCTGATTATTTTGAACAATTATATGAATGGGCTGTGCTTTTTATAAAAAAAGGTTTAGCGTATGTATGTCATATGACAGCCCAAGAAGTATCGGATAGTAGAGGTACGCCTACTGTTCCAGGAAAAGAAAGTCCGTACAGAAACCGTTCTGTTGATGAAAATTTGATGTTATTTACCCGTATGAAAAACGGAGAGTTTCAAGAGGGTGAATGTATGTTGCGTGCCAAAATTGACATGGCATCGCCTAATATGCATATGCGTGACCCTATTATGTATAGAATTCGTTACGCACATCATCATAGAACAGGAAATGATTGGTGTATATATCCTATGTATGATTTTGCACATGGTCAGTCTGATTTTATTGAAGGAATAACTCATTCTTTTTGCACCTTAGAATTTGAAGTGCATCGTCCGTTATACGAATGGTTTTTAGAATATATTGCTGAACCGGGGCAAGCTGTTCCAAAACAGCGAGAATTTGCACGCTTAAATTTGAACTACACGGTTATGAGTAAGCGAAAATTACTTCAATTAGTTGAAGAAAAGCATGTAAATGGCTGGGACGACCCTCGTATGCCAACTATTTCTGGGTTGAGACGAAGAGGCTATACTGCTGAATCGATACGCACGTTTGCGAATAAAGTAGGGGTTTCAAAACGCGAAAATGTTATAGATGTAGCCTTGCTTGAACATTGTGTTCGCGAAGATTTAAATAGCACAAGTGCACGCGTTATGGCAGTTACGGACCCATTAAAAATTATACTTACCAATTATCCTGAAAACACTACAGAAACAGTATATGGTATTATAAATCCCGAAAATCCAAATTCAGAAAAACGTGCTATACCATTTTCAAGAGAATTATATATTGAACGCGCTGATTTTATGGAAGATGCTCCAAAAAAATTCTTCCGACTTGCTCCCGGTAGAGAAGTACGCTTAAAAAATGCATATATTATTATGTGTAACGAAGTAATTAAAAATGAAAATGGTGAAATTATAGAATTGCATTGTTCGTACGATCCTCTTTCAAAAAGTGGAAGTGGAACCGAAGAAGCACAACGAAAAGTAAAAGCAACTCTGCATTGGGTTTCTATTGCCGATGCTGTTCAAACAGAAATTCGTTTATATGATAGATTATTTACCGTTGAAAACCCTCTTAACACAAACGAACAAGAAGATTTTCTTTCATATTTAAATCCTGAATCATTACAAATTGCTACGGCATATATAGAACCTTCTATACAAAATGCACAAATAGGAGATCGATTTCAATTTGAACGTATTGGTTATTTTTGTGTGGACAAAGATTCAACTACCGAAAAACTTGTATTTAATAAAACGGTAGGTTTACGTGACACATGGGCAAAAGTTCAAAACAAATAGTTACTAAAAAGCCACATGTTACATAGCATGTGGCTTTTTAATAATAAATAATAAATGTAAACAAAAACTAAGCTTTTAGCGCATTTGCTCCACCAACAATTTCTAAAATTTCATTTGTTATAGAAGCTTGGCGAGCTTTATTATACTGAATACGTAGTTCGCGAAGTAAATCACTTGCATTATCCGTAGCTTTATGCATTGCGGTCATACGTGCGCCATGTTCAGATGCATACGATTCAAGTATAGCACTATAAAATTGAATTTTTAACGAACGTGGAATTAATTCAGTAACAATATATTCTTTAGTAGGTTCAAATATATAATCTTTAGCAAAAGCGATATCTGTTTCCTGATTTGTTTCTGTTTGAACAATTGGTAAAAATTGTTGTTCGGTAACCACTTGCGTTGCTGCATTTTTAAAGCTATTATATACTAAAATAACTTTATCAATTTTTGCTTGTACAAACAATTCCATTAATTCAGCAGCAAGTAATGATACATTTTCGTACGATAAATCATCAAAAATATCAATAAAAGCTTTATGAGGTATAATACCGCGAGATTTTAAACCATCGCACACTTTTTTACCTATTGCATATACTTGTACGTTTGTATGGGAATATGATTTATATAATGAAACAACAGCTTTACTAATATTTGAATTAAAACCACCACACAAACCACCATTTGAAGCTATTGCAACAATTACAACTGTTTCTTCTTCACGCACTGTTGCATACTTATTATTGCTATTTGTTTCGGCAAGTTGTTCTGTAATAGTGTGTAAAATTTCTTGTAATTTTTCTGCATACGGGCGCATTTGCAGAACAGATTGCTGTGCTTTTCTAAGTTTAGCCGCAGACACCATTTTCATAGCACTTGTAATTTTTTGAGTGCTTGTTACCGATGCTATTCGTGTGCGTATTTCCTTAATTCCTGCCATGCAATTTTAATTTCAAAATTTTATAAATACTTTTGCGTAAGTTCTTTACTAACAGACTCTAATACTGATGTAATTGAATCATTAAATACACCTTTTTTAATTTGAGAAAGAACATCAGCATGTTTTAACTTAAGAAAATCAATGTATTCTTTTTCAAATTCTGCAATTTTATCAATAGGAACTTTTTGTAATAATCCTTTTGTTCCTAAATAAATAATAGCAACTTGTTCTTCTACAGGAACAGGAGTATATTGTCCTTGTTTTAGTATTTCAACATTTCGTTTACCTTTTTCTAACACGTCCATAGTTGTTGCATCTAAATCAGAACCAAATTTAGAAAAAGCTTCGAGTTCACGATACTGAGCTTGGTCAACCCGTAAGGTTCCCGCAACACTTTTCATTGATTTAACTTGTGCACTTCCACCCACTCGCGACACCGAAATTCCCACATTAATTGCGGGACGAATTCCTGCGTTAAATAAACTTGATTCCAAGAATATTTGTCCATCGGTAATAGAAATTACGTTTGTTGGAATATATGCAGACACGTCACCTTCTTGTGTTTCAATTATTGGCAGTGCTGTTAACGAGCCTCCTCCTTTAACTTTACCTTGCAATGAAGGAGGAACATCATTCATATTTTGAGCAATTTCATCAGACGCAATAATTTTTGCAGCACGTTCTAATAAGCGTGAATGTAGATAAAACACATCACCCGGGTACGCTTCACGTCCTGGTGGACGACGAAGGAGCAGAGAAACTTCACGGTACGACACTGCCTGTTTTGATAAATCATCATATACAATAAGTGCTGGACGACCAGTATCTCTAAAATATTCGCCAATAGCACAGCCTGCAAACGGTGCATAAAATTGTAAAGCAGCAGGGTCTGATGCTGTAGAAGAAACAATTACAGTATATGCAAACGCACCATATTTTTCGAGTGTTTTTGCAATATTTGCAACCGTAGATCCTTTTTGGCCTATTGCTACATAAATACAATATACAGGTTCACCCTTATCATAAAACTCTTTTTGATTAATAATTGTATCGATAGCAATTGCTGTTTTTCCTGTTTGTCTATCGCCAATAATAAGTTCTCGCTGTCCACGACCAATAGGAATCATTGCATCAATAGGTTTTATTCCTGTTTGGAGCGGTTCATTTACTGGTTGACGAAACAATACCCCTGGAGCTTTTCGCTCTAATGGCATTTCGAGCAGTTCACCTTTAATAGACCCTTTTCCGTCTATTGGTTCGCCAATAGTATTTATTACTCGTCCTAAAAGTCCCTCACCGACATGTATTGAAGCAATTTTTTTTGTACGTTTCACCACATCTCCTTCGTGCACTGTTTCAGATTGTCCTAAAAGCACGGCACCAACATTATCCTCTTCCAAGTTAAGTACAATACCTTTTGTGCCACTTGCAAACTCAATCATTTCATTTGCTTGAACATTTGTTAAACCATGTATGCGAGCAATACTGTCTCCAACTTGTAACACTGTTCCAACTTCTTGAAGTTCTGTTTCGGATTTATATCCGTCTAATTGTTGTTTTAATATTTCAGAAACTTCAGCAGGTTTAATATCAGCCATAGAATTTGTATATTAATATTTAAACTTATCTTATTTTATACGATTTTCAGCATTTCTTTTTTAATATTTTTAATTTTTGATTTTACACTCGCGTCATATTGCAGGTCGTTAATACGTAGCACAAAGCCTCCTATTAGCTGATTATCAATTTGCTCATGTAATTCAACCTTTGTATTAAATTTTTCTGATATAAAATCAGTTATTTCTTGAGTATTTTGTGATGAGAATTTAGTTGCTGTTGTAACGGTAACTTTTGTAATGCCCTTATGACTTCGATACATGTCAATAAAATTACGTAAAATGTCAGCTAATAAATTTTCGCGAGAATTATCAATAATTACATAAAAAAAACGGAGCGTTTCTGCCTGTACTTTTTTAGATAATAATGTGTCAAATACTATCTTTTTTTGACTTGGTTTTACAATAGGATTTTGTAAAAGATTTTGCAAATCATGTATTTCCTGAATAGCATTATATACAAGCTGAACATCAGTAATAGCCGCATCAAGTTTTTGTTTTTCAAGCATATGTTGAAAAAACGCTTTTGCATATCGTACGGATATTTTACTTTGATTCATATACGTTTTTTTTAGTTCTAATTTAATTTTAGATTTTGAATAGACTGATTAATAAATTTCTCTGATGCTTTTTTATCAGATAATTCTTGTGCAAGTATTTTTTCAGCAATTTCTATTGAAATTTCAGCAACTTTACCTCTCAATTCTTCAATAGCATTGAGTTTTTCATTTTCGATAGACTGCAATGCTTGTTGTGTAATTTTCTCGGCTTCACTTTTTGCTTCTTGCTGTGCTTGCGCTATAATTTGTTCTTTTAAATCGCGAGCTTCTTTAAGTAAGGTGTCGCGTTCTTTTCGTGCTTCTTGTATAATTGTTTCATTATCAGCTTGTAGCTGAGCCATTTCGGCACGTGTTGTTTCTGCTAATTTTAGAGCATCTGCAATTGATTTATTTCGTGAATCTATTGCACCAACAATTGGTTTCCATGCCACTTTTTTAAGCACGAGCAATAAAATTAGAAATATAACAGTTGTCCAAAAAACAAGTCCAAACCCAGGTGTAATTAAATCCATAGCTATTTGTATTAAAGTAATGCAAAAATGTTGTTCTCTTTGCCAACCGCAAAGAGAACAACAAATTTATTTAACCAATAAGTGCAACAACCACCGCAAACAACGCAACTCCTTCAATAAGAGCAGCAGAAATAATCATAGCTGTTTGAATTTTACCTGCAGCTTCGGGTTGTCGTGCAATAGCTTCCATTGCAGCACTTCCAATTTTACCAATCCCTAACGCAGCACCAATTACTGCAATTGCAGCACCAATTCCGGCTAAAGATAACACTGTACTTTCCATATAGATTTATTTTAAATGAAACAATATATTAATTTAATGTTCTTGTTCGGTTACCGCCATGCCAATAAACAAGGCTGATAGCATTGTAAAAATATACGCCTGAAGTGTTGCCACAAACAATTCCAACACATCCATAAATAACACAAAAAACACTGAAACAGGCGATATTGATAAACTTTGAAATATAAAAATTAATGAAACTAAACTTAACACTATGATATGCCCAGCAGTAATATTTGCAAATAACCGTATTGTTAAAGCAAAAGGTTTTGTAATAATTCCTATTAATTCAACAACAGCCATAATAGGTAACAGCCATACGGGCATTCCAGGCATTGCAAATATATGTCGCCAATATGATTTATTTGCATACATATTAGTTATAAATAATGTAAATAACGATAACACTAATGTAACCGAAATATTTCCTGTAACATTTGCACCCCCTGGGAAAAAAGGTATTAATCCTATAATATTTAAAAACCAAATAAAAAAGAATACTGTTAATAAATAGGGAAGAAATTTTGCATGCTTTTTCTCACCAATATTTGCAATTGCAATATCCTCTTTTATAAACAAAATAAGTGGCTCCATAAATCCTTGCAAACCTTTTGGTGCCTGCCCCGGATTACGCTTGTATGCACGTGCACAAGCTGTAAACAACCATATCATAAGCAATGCTGCCACAAACAATGTAAATACATTTTTTGTGATTGATATATCTATAGGTTGTGCATTTTGAATAATTCCTTGCTCATTAAATGTGAGTTCCCCCTCTTGATTGTTGGCATAATAAATTTTATTATTATATATTACATAGGTATGTTCTTTTTTTGTAACGGGTGAATGACCATGATGGAATTCACTTGATAAAAACACATCTATTGAAAAAGGAGAGGTGTTAATTAAAATAATAGGTAATGGCATTGAAACAGGATGACTTACGCCTTGCTCGTCCGTAATATCCCACATATGCCAATCGTAACTATCTGCAATATGGGAAAAAATCACCTCGTTTATATCAATTTTTTCTTTAGTTGTTGTGTCTTCAGATGCAAGCGTTGTTATTGTGAAACAACAAAGTAGTAAAAACGTTGTTAAAAACCTATGTTTTAGTATTTGTATCATAAACCTATAAAAAAGTTTAGTTTTAGACTAATTTATATAATACAAATGTATTAAAAAATATTTATCAATCTAAAAAACATCTTCTTTTTTATTTTTTTAAATAGGTTTTTTTCAAATCAACTCATAACTAATATGTATATTTGTTTCAAATCTTTAATAAAATGAAACAATATTTAGATTTAATACAGACCATTTTACATAATGGTGTTGAAAAAAGTGATCGCACTGGAACTGGCACTATTAGTATGTTTGGGCATCAAATGCGTTTTAATTTGCAAGATGGATTTCCATTATTAACCACAAAAAAATTACATACTCGTTCAATTTTTCATGAACTACTTTGGTTTTTAAAAGGGGAAACAAATATTGCGTATTTAAAAAATAATAATGTGCGTATTTGGGATGAATGGGCTGATGAAAATGGAGATTTAGGTCCTATATATGGATACCAATGGCGTTCGTGGCCTGATTATTTTAGTGGTCATGTTGATCAAATATCTCAAATAATAGATTCTATCAAAAACAACCCCGATTCACGAAGACACATTCTTAGTGCGTGGAATGTTGCCATGATTGATAAAATGGCATTGCCTCCTTGTCATATATTATTTCAATTTTATGTGGCACATGGTAAACTTTCGTGTCAACTATATCAACGAAGTGCTGATGTGTTTTTGGGAGTGCCGTTTAACATAGCTTCGTATGCCTTGCTTACGTATATGATTGCACAGGTAACGGGCTTGCAACCGGGTGATTTTGTGCATACATTTGGCGATGTGCATATTTATAAAAATCATATTGAACAATGTAAATTGCAAATAACTCGTGAGCCTAAAAAACTTCCAAAACTAACACTCAATCCTTCGGTTTTGTCAATTTTTGATTTTACTATTGATGATATTATTATATCTGATTATGACGCACATCCACATATTAAAGGGGAGGTTTCTGTATAATGAATGTTTCAATTATAGTTGCGGTTGCCAAAAATAATGTAATTGGTAAAAATAATAGCCTTATATGGCATCTTCCTTCGGATTTGCGGTTTTTTAAAGCTAAAACTACTGGAAATGTTGTTGTTATGGGACGAAAAACATTTGAATCTATTGGTGGTGGCAAACCGCTTCCAAATAGAACAACGGTAATTATTACTCGAAACGCTCATTACAAAGCTCCCGAAGGCGTATATATTGCTCATTCATTACAAGAGGCATATTCGTTGTTTTCGCACGGAACTCACATTTTTATTTGTGGTGGTGCACAAATTTATAAAGCAGCATTTGACACAGCTCAAACCATCTTTCTTACTCGTGTTCATGCTGAATTTGAAGGCGATACATTTTTCCCTGATTTTTCTACAAAACAATGGAAACTTGTGTCAACAGAATATTTTAAAAAAGACGAAAAACATGCGTATGATTATAGTTTTGAGCAGTATGTGAAGCTATAACATTCTTTCTAAATTTGCCGAAACAGTTATTTTTTTGATTTAAAAAAATGTGTAAGCATTTCTGAAATATCTGTTGAAATACGAAAATATAAAATAAGAGTAGAAAAAACACCTACAATCACTGTGCTTTTTATGAGAAAATTCACAATATAATGCGAAAAATCAGGGATGAAATATGCCGCAAAAAATGAAACAGCGGCGATTATAAAAATCTTTATATGATTATAAGAATATGGCTGTAATTTGAATTTACGTTTTATAAACACATAAATAGCAACATTATATAAAATTTTTGCAACACATGACGAAGCAGCAGCACCACTAATACCATATTTTGGTATATATATATAATTTAAAATAATTATGAGTGCTATAAAAGCAAATGTAATATGAGAAAGAATTTTATAATGCGGAGAATTACTAATTATTGAAGCTGCCACACCTGCACACATTTCGCTCAGGTAAAAAATGCTTATAAATACAATCACCCACAATCCCTGTGAATATACATCGGGGAGTATTGCAAAAATTGTATCAATATTAATAAGTATTCCAATAAACACAAGCACCCCAATTATTGATTGATTAATAGTACTTTTTTCATATACTTCTTGTAATTTTTGCATGTCGCCTTGTTTCCATGCTTCTGCTATTATGGTAGATGAAATTTTAATAAGTGAACGAGAAGGTAAAATTATCATGGTTGCAAAATACGTGCAAGTTGTATAAATCCCCACTTGTGCCAAAGGATTAGTTGACACTAATTTTTCAATCATAATTCTATCTATGTTCAAAATAATAAAACCAGCAGCTGTTATTAAAAATCCATATATACTTACATTTCGTAATTCCTGTTTCATTGATGCACTATATGGTTTTTTTTTGGCAGCAAGATTAAAATCACCTTCTCCAATAAGGCGAACAGCCATATATATCATAATGCATGCGTATGCAACAATATATAGATATACAAAACTCGAAAATTGAATTAATTGAAAATAAAAAAGGATGAAAGTAATAATTATATAGATGCGTAAAACAAATTCTTTTTGAATAATTCCGCGTGTTGCATTAAACAATGATTTAGTATATGTATCAAACACATTAAAATATAAAACACTTAAAAAAAGAGGAATTATTAAAATTGCATATTCGGTAAACAATGTGTTTTGCTGTGTGCTATTTGCTACAAGAAGCGGTTCTATTAAAAAATACACGCCTATCATACACACACTTCCTATAGTTACAACTAATAACGAAAGTCGCAAAAATCCGTTATGTCCATTTTGTTTGTCGCGAAAATAAGGAAACATACGAGTTATTGTATGCAAAAATCCTGCTGATGCTAATTGTGCAAACAGTACTCCATAAGTAACTAAAAGACTCAATAAACCTATTTGTTCGGGAGTTAAAAAGGTTGGAAAAAGGAGAGCACTTGTAATAAATCCAAGAATAGCTCCAGCATATATAACTATTGAGCCTATAATAGATTGAGTGCGAACAATTCCCATGAGTTGTACTTTTATTATTCCTGCAAAATGCGTGTACGTTCAGTAATAACAGATTTTGCTTTCCAGCCTAATGCCGATAAAAATCCTATAAGTAAAAGCAAGGAACTCACAAGCGAAATTCTATTGCTTACAGTGTACATATGCGGTTCAAATTTAAAATCTATTGTGTGATTTCCTGCAGGAATTTCTAATGCACGCAACACATAATTTACTCTAAAGTGCGGAACTAATTCATTATTAATATATGCATTCCAACCTTTTTTATAATATATTTCAGAAAACACAGCAGTTGCATCATGCTGTGTTTGAACCGAATATTGTAAATGATTGGGAGCATATGTTTGTAATTGAATAAATGCAGTAGAATCAATAGTTCTAATAGTATCGGTAACAAAATCTTTAAATGTAACATCAACAAATGCAGTGGTTTTAGGATTAAAATTCGTTAATGCTGCTATTTCTTCATCAGGATTTTGCACAAATGAAAGATGTTCAACAAACCATGCATTTCCGAGAACTTCTGGATTTTGTTGAGCAAATTCTTCTCCTGTTTCCCTGTCTTGCATAATAAAATATTTTGCATTAAGCATATTATAAACACTCATATTCATTCTACTTAAATGCATATCAATAATATCTTGGTATCGTTGTAGTTTTGCTCCATGATATCCACCAATTGATTTATGATGATATGATGTAATAGCATCATTAAATGGATTATTCATATTCATAACTCTATAATGAATATCGGGGTCTTGTAAAATAGCTTTATCAACCTCTGTTGTTTTAAAAAACATGTTTTGAATAGCTTGTGGCGATTTAAAATCATCATCATTTAAGTAACGTTTATTTACAGGCCATAAATCAAAAACAGTAAGAACGCTTAGCACTATAATTACTTTTGAAACGGTAAGTTTTTTATAATGATATGCAGTAAGTGCAGCAAAAACAGCCACAACAAAACCAAACGAACGCCATCCATCAGCAATAAGCATGCTTTTACGATCGCTTTTGAGTGCTTCTAACAGCCAATCAGGCCATGCACCTTGTAATTGAGCATCTATACTTCCCGAAAAATCATAAACTCCAGCAGTAACAAGCAATAAAAGTATAAAACCACCAGTTACATATAAACTTTGCCGTAATTTTTTAAAAAGCACATCTCTTGATTCTGTGTCTGTTATATACTTATGAAGCCCAATAATTGCAAGTGTAGGAATTGCAAATTGTGCTATTACTAAAATCATAGAAATGGTACGAAATTTATTAAATCCCGGAAAATAATCGAGCATTGGTTCCACTAAGAACATAAAATTATTTCCCCATGCTATTAAAATTGAAAATATAGTAGCACTCAGCAACCACCATTTTATTGGTCCTTGTATAATAAACAGAGCAAATATAAATAAAAATATAACCACCGCTCCTATATATACAGGGCCTGAAGTTGAAAGTTGATCGCCCCAATATGTAGGAGCATTTGATACAATACTTTTTATTTGATTTCGAGGAACTCTATTTTCTTGAAGCACTTTATACATATGTGAATCAGTTCCTAATTTAGTTTGTGATGCACCGCCTTTATAATTTGGAATAAGTAAATTACATGTTTCCGAAATACCATAACTATATGATGTTGCATATGATTTATTGAGTCCCGAAGTTTGATCATCTTTATTATGAGTAAGTTCGCTTGCTCCACGCATGGTATCTTTTCCATAATCATACGTCATATACAAGGTGCCGAAGTTTGTAAGTACAGCTAAAATAATTCCGACGCATAATAAAGCAGAAGGTTTTATAAACTGCTTTAATTCCCGCTTTTTATACAAATCAAATATATGAAACCCTATAAAAATAAGGATTATAAGCATGGTATAATAGGTAATTTGCATGTGATTTGTCATGATTTGCAGTGCCAGAAAAAAGCTAAACGTAATACTTCCGAGTATAAAATTTCCTCTATACGTAGCAACAACAGTAGTTATTATTACAGGCATATATGCTAAGGCAATTGCTTTGGTAATATGTCCGGCTTCAATTATTATAAAAAAATAACTCGAAAACCCATAAAACAAAGCACCTAACATACTTAACCAAATAGGTATTTTAAGAAACAATAATGCTATAAAAAAACATACAAAATAAAGAAACGCAAGCATCTGCGGGTGTTCTTTATCAATTTTCAAGACGATATGTACAACTTTTATAAGATTATTGTATGTAACCGATATTAAATATCCGGGCATACCGCTAAACATAGAATTTGTCCAAATAGCTTCGTTACCAGTAGAATCACGGTAATCATTTAATTCTTTTGACATTCCAAGGTACTGAGCAACATCATGTTGCCCTAACGTTTTTCCCTCGAGCATCGGAGAAAAATATAATAAAATCATACCAAAGAATAGCACTATTATTGCCAAACTATACATAAAAGGTTTATATGCTTGTAGCGTTTTCATATACTCTATTTTTAGTTTAAAATCTCTTACGAAAGTACACTATTTTTTTAATTCAATAAAAAACTAATTCATAACATTTTAGTAATTACACACACAAACGCTTATGTATTGCTTCCCCATACATATCCTGTGTGATGTATTCCAAGTAATGATAATATCCGAAAAACAACCGTTTCACATGCCTCTTCAATTGTTTTTGGTTGCGAATAAAAAGAGGGCGATGCTGCACAAATAATACCCCCAGCCTGTGTAAGCGTTTCCATATTTTTAATATGAATTAAATTATAGGGCGTTTCGCGAACTACTAAAATTAACTTTTTTCGTTCTTTAAGCATCACATCAGCAGAACGAGTAATAAGCGTATCAGAAATACCATGCGATACTCGTGCAAGTGTTCCCATGCTACACGGACAAATAACCATGGCATCGTATCCTGCAGAACCAGACGCTGTTGGTGCTGTTAAGTCTGAATTTTCGAAACTGCGAAATGTGTATAATTCGGGTTTATTTTTTTGTTCATGTTTCCACACTAATTTTGCACTTTCAGAAAAAACAACCGCCACTTCAGACAGCTGTGCATTAAATGTATGCAATGCACGTAAAAGAATATCGGCATATATAACGCCACTTGCTCCTGTTATACCTATAACTATTTTCATGCGTATTATTTTATATTATTGTGAAATATATACATGTATAGATGCATATAAGCACCAATGTATGTATTTATAATTAATTGGCAACAAAGAATAAGCACTCCGAACATCAAAATATAGTGCGTTTGACAGATGATATTCTGCTCCTATATAAAACGGAATATCAATAGGAGCAAAATCGTTTGTTTTAACTTTTAAACCGGGTGTTTTTAAAGATTCGTACACTCGTACTCCGGCACCTAATCCTCCAAATAGTGTAAAATCATTTGGCAAAGCATATTTTACAAGAACAGGCATTTCTACATATCCCACATGAATTTTAAAACTTCCATACGAATCTCCCGAGCCTTTTTGCGAAAATCGCAATTCAAATTGCCCATGTATTTTTGGTGAAAACTCTCTTTGTACAAATCCCCCAAATGTTCCTCCAATTTTATAAAAACCACCAACTCCATCTCCATGTATTTGACTTGTTGTAATTCCGCCTAAAATCCCTCCTTTAAATTCTTGAGCATATTGTTGTAAAAAACAAGATGATAAAAATATACAGAGAATACATTTTTTTATAGGTACAGTATGTTTTTTCATGTGTTTATAGTGTTTTTGAGTTCTCCTAATAAAACCCTTTATCTAATGCTTTTTTCAATTGTTCTAATCGCTCTTTATTCCAATCGTGAGATTGCACACGTTCTAAGGGATTATATTTTTCTTGTGTCATAACTATGACAATTCCTTTTTAATTATTTTTTGTAGTTCTTCTTCTGTAGGTAAATACAACTGATATTTTGATGCAAATAAATTTTTATTGTCGTTTAAAACAGAATATTTTGCCACAACATTGTCTGTATCTGCACATAGCAAAATTCCAATAGTTGGATTGTCGTTTTCTAACTTTTCTATTTCATCAAACATTCTCACATACATATCTAACTGTCCTATATCTTGATGAGTAAGTTTAGTTGATTTAATATCAATAATCACAAAGCATTTTAATAGGTAATTATAAAACACAAGGTCAATAAAAAAATCTGAAGTTTCTGTTCTAATTAATTTTTGTTGTGCTACAAAAGCAAATCCCTTACCTAATTCTAATAAAAATAATTGCAGATGATTGATAATCTCTTTTTCAATTTCTTTTTCTTTGTGAGTTAAATTTGCTGGAAGGTTTAAAAATTCTAATACATACGGATTTTTTATAAAATCTCTGTTATCAATAACATCCTCTTTTTCTGTTTTTTGCGTAGCATCTTGATTAGATAACATTCTCTGAAAAAATTGAGAACTAATATTACGGTCTAACTTTCTTGTGCTCCAATGTTGTGAAATCGATTCATTTAAATAATACTTTCTTGTTGTCTCATTTTCAACTCTTATTAACAAGCGATAATGTGACCAACTTAATTCGGGGCGCACTGTGTCCCGAATTGGAAAAATGAGATAAAACTGTCTAATTCTTCGCAACTCTCGTTCATCAAATTTTTTTCCTATATCTTTTGTTAGACTCTCTGCTAATTGTTTTAATAAAAACGCACCATAATCAGCTCTTTCACTTCCATTTTGCTCCTCTTCTACAATTCTTTTGCCTATTCCCCAATAAGCATATATCATTGCAGAATTAACAGCACTTACAGCCTTTGACTGAGCTGTTTTAAGAATACTTTTTATCTCATTAACAAGAGAGTTATGTCTGCTATTAATTTTCATCTTCTATTTTATTAATCGTATTTACTGCTTCACCTTTAAAGAACATATAGTCTTTTATAGGTGTTTTATATTGTATTTTCACTCCCGAAATAGCAAAGTGTTTTACCAGTTCTAATTTCCATTTCTATGGTTAACTCTTGTTCTTCTGTAAGTTCAGCTATTGTTTCATTTATTGCATATTAATTATGTAATTTAACTTGATAAATATAGTCAAATATTTTAAATTGTTTTACCTAACCCTACCAGGATTTTTTTGAATAAAATCTTTCCATGAATTTGCACTTTTACCAAGCGCATGAATTGGATTTGAAATTTGATAATAATGACAAACCGCTACTGCAAGTGCATCGGTGGCGTCAAGAAATTCAGGTTTTTCGTCGGTATGTAACATTTTAGCAAGCATACGTGCCACCTGTTCTTTTGAAGCGGTTCCTGTGCCAGTGATAGACATTTTTACTTTTCGAGGAGCATACTCTGTTATAGGAATTTCATGCATAAGTCCGGCCGCCATTGCCACTCCTTGTGCTCTTCCAAGTTTTAACATAGACTGCACATTTTTTCCAAAAAAAGGAGCCTCTAAAGCCATTTCATCGGGGCAAAATTCTTTGATAAGTCCCGAAAGTCGTAAAAATATTTTTTGTAGTTTTATATAATGATCATCAAATTTTGTAAGATTTATTACCCCTAATGTGATAAGGGAAATGGTTTTTCCTTGAATTTTAATTAAACCGTATCCTAAAATACTTGTGCCGGGGTCAATACCGAGAATAATTTTTTCCACCTTATTATATGTTATGGTAAATATTTCATGATTTTTTCGAACAATTCTGCTTTTTGAATGGGTTTTGCAATATGATCGGTGCAGCCAATATCAAGTAAGGAACTAATATCTTCGGGTAATGAATATGCTGTTTGTGCAATAACTGGCACAGAAATTTTTTGTTTACGAATCCATTGTATCACTTCTTTTCCATTCATTTCGGGCATATTAATATCAAGTAAAATAATATCAGGGATAGCGGTTTCGAGTAATGTAATTAATTGTTTTCCATTTGCTGCGTATTTTAGATGTACTCCCGTATCATGCAACAAAATATCTAAATATTCACATAAAATCTCGTCGTTTTCGGCAATATATATGGTATATGCCGACCAATTGTAAACTTGTGTATTAACAGTACCCATTGAATTGGTATGTTGAGGTGCCTGAATATATGGCAATGAAAAATAAAATGTAGTCCCCACATTTACTTCTGAATCGAGCCACACCGAGCCGCCCAAAACATTTACTAAACCTTTAATAATACTTAAACCAATGCCAATTCCTTCAACAATTGTTTTGTTTTGCAGCTGATTAAAAAAGCCAAATATTTCTTCATGTTTTTCTTGTGGAATCCCAATGCCCGTATCCTGAACATAAAATGTAATAAATCCATTACGAGGCTCGTAAGCACCAATTTTAACCCACCCGTCTTTTGTATATTTTATAGCATTACTAATAAGATTTGTGAAAATTTTTTGCAAGTAAACTTGGTCAGAAATAATTGAAATATCGGCTTGTTTAATAGAATCGCTTATTTCAATTGAAATATGTGTTTTTAATTTTAAATATTGTTGTTGCTGAACAATTTCTATAGCATTTTTTACTATAGAAAATATTGTACAAACTTGCTTTTCGGGAACAATTGTTTGTGTTTGAATTTTAGATATTTCAATAATATCATTTATTACTTTCATTAATTGTTGCCCCGATTGCTTAACAATAGACACGTAATGTGTACGTTCTTCGGCGGTAATGTTTTCAATATCAAGCATATCCGAAAAACCAAGAATTGCATTCATTGGAGTTCGGATTTCGTGGCTAATATTTGACAAAAATTTTGTTTTAAGAGCATTGCTTTCCTCAGCTTTTTCTTTGGCAATTACTAAAGACGCAAATAATTCTTGTTTTTCAAGAATTTTCCACGCTCTATCAGTAAGAACTTGTAATTGTGTAACTTCTGTTTCTGTGTAATTTTGTGATTTATTTGCAACACCAATAACTGCAACTATCTTATTATCAACAAAAACAGGAACTGTTGCATATGTTTTTAATACCACATGTTTATCGGGTGTTCCTTTACTTAAAGGAGATTTTTTTGCACAGTAATTATTTTCAATAATTGGTTTACGCTGACGAACAGTTTCGCCCCAAAGTCCAGTATCATCTAATTTATATTGTATTTGTGGGTTTGGAATAGCACAATTTGGCATTACCTCTTTTGACCATGCACTCAAGGTAAATATTTTTGTTTGCTCATTATACATGAAAATATAGCCTATTTTACTTTGCGATAATGCAATAGCTTCTTTGAGCAAAAAATCAAAAAATTTTTTGTTGGTGCTAAATGTATAGTGTGAAATTCTTTGTAAACTTTCGAGTAATTCATTGTGTGTTTCCAACTTTTTAAGTGTAGCTAAATGTTCGCTTATATTATGAGCAAATGCTATAATATGGCGTTCTCCATGTATATTTATTGCTCCAGCACGTAGTTCAACAGGATACAATGAACCGTCTTTTCGTTTATGTACCGATTCGGCAAAAAACACCCTTTCATCAGTAACTTGTAGCCATAATTTTGAAAAATTATCTTGTTGAGCAAATCCCACATCAATATCAGAAACAAACATATGTACAAGTTCATCGTATGAATAGCCTGTTTCTACTACTGCTCGTTTATTTACTTTTATAATTTTTGCCTTATTATTTAATAAATAAATTGCTCCTGGAGCATGTTCTATAATAGCACGCAATCTATTTTCGCTTTCGGCAAGTGCTCGTACAGCACGTTTTCGTTGGGTAATATCATTAAAAATTACTGCAAATTGCCCGTGTTTTAATTGATAGGCATATATTTCAAAATATTTTCCAAGATGCTCTGCAAAATTCTCAAAAACAGTAGTTTTTGTTTGCAATGCAATTTGTTCAAAGGTAGTAATCCAATATGATTCTATGTTTGGAAATGTTTTTAAAAACTGTTTTCCAACACTATTTTCGGCAGTTATTCCTATTAATCGTTCAAATGCAGGATTTGCTTCTAAAAATATATAATCAACAGCTTTGCCTTTGCTATCATATATAACTTCTATCAACAAAAAAGCCGAAAAATAGTTGTTAAATAATGTGCGATATTTTTTATTAGTTTCAATAAGTGTATGCCACGAAGCATCATGTGTATAGTCTTTTTTTAATTCACTTTCATCTCTTTTCAAAAATAAAATAACATGCGTTAATTTTCCATTTGCATCACATATTCTTCGAGAATCGTGTATATTTTTTTGTGCTTCAATAATTGGGCAAGCTATATTACACTCAAAACAAGGTTTTTCAAAATTATGAATAAATGTATAACACAGAGCAGGAGACACATACGCAGCATCATTTGTTTCAACTATGGTAAAAGTTTCAACATCTATTATATAATATGTGTCATGAATGTGTGAAAGAAAATATTGCGTTAAAAAAGAATTCATACACGAAATATATACATCATTTAATTAGAAACGAAATTCTAAAATACGGCAATTTATTTAAAAATAGCATACAATATGATTTTTAAAATAAATTTCCTTGTTTACTTATAGTATCTCTTCCTAAATGTTTATATGCCAGCATTGTTACTTCTCGTCCACGTGGAGTGCGTTGTAGAAATCCTTCTTTTATAAGAAACGGCTCATACACCTCTTCAATAGTTCCGGCATCTTCGCCAACCGCAGTTGCTATAGTATTTAGTCCAACCGGACCGCCTTGAAATTTATCAATAATGGTACATAAAATTTTATTATCCATTTCGTCAAGTCCGTATATATCAATATTGAGCGATTCCAAAGCGAATTTAGTAATTTCCATAGTAATAGTGCCATCACCTTTTACTTGTGCAAAATCTCTTACTCTCCGTAATAATGCATTTGCTATACGGGGAGTTCCTCTGCTTCGCGATGCGATTTCATGTGCAGCTTTTGGGTCAATTTTCACATTAAGAATTGCTGCCGAGCGAATTATAATAGTTGCTAAAAGATTTACATCATAATATTCTAACAAACATGTAATGCCAAATCGTGCACGTAACGGGCTGGTTAACAAGCCCGAACGAGTTGTTGCACCAACTAATGTAAAAGGATTTAGAGAAATTTGTACCGAACGTGCACTTGGACCTTTATCGAGCATAATATCAATTCTATAATCTTCCATAGCAGAATACAAATATTCTTCTACAATAGGAGATAATCTATGAATTTCATCAATAAACAACACATCGTTTTCTTCTAAATTTGTGAGTAAACCGGCTAAATCGCCTGGTTTATCAAGCACAGGACCCGAAGTGATTTTAATATTTACTCTAAGTTCATTTGCCAGAATATTTGCCAGCGTTGTTTTCCCTAATCCTGGAGGTCCGTGCAACAACACATGATCCATTGATTCTCCGCGCATACGAGTTGCTTGCACAAAAATTTTTAAATTTTCAAGAATTTTATCTTGCCCTTTAAAATCAGCAAATTCAAGTGGTCTAAGTTGTTTTTCAAACTCCTTATCATTTGTATCTATATGTTCTGGGTCAAGATTTGAATTCATTATATATAATTTCTATTGAAATAGTTTTATGTATTATTTTACAAATTTATTAAATGCTTTCCACTGTTTTGCAGTGATACCATTTGCTGTTTTTGCGTTTTTAATAGTATGATAATTATAATAATATAAGCTGCCATCAACTCCCATAATTATGGTATAGCACCGTGCTCCAACTGTGGCTTTATTGGCAGCCACACGAATGTGAAATACAACAGCATTATTTTGTTCTGCAATTGCAGTAGCAATATCATCATACGAAACAAATGTAAATTTACCTTTATACAATGATTGTATTGCATTTTCTTTTTGCAATGTTTCTGTTTGATTTTCTTTTACAAGATACATATTTTTAGATACAATTGCTTTTTTTTGCTTTGTATAAAATGTATATTTTTTGTCTTTTAAAAGTTTTGGATTTGACTTCATTGTGGCAATATGTTGTGTAATAAATTTCATTATTGCCGGAAGCGTTGCCATAATTTCTTCGTCTTCGGTATCTGAAGAAATAAGAGGAAACGAGCAAATTTCGGGCATTTTATTAATATTTTCATAATCGCCGCCAAGCACAACGCTTATAAAATTATATCCCGTAACAACTTTATCATTCAAAAAACTTGTTTCAGTTAACAACACAAACGAAGCATTTGGGTCTTTTTGTTTTTCCTGAAATTCGGCATACGTAATAAACTCAAACTTTGTGTTTTTCCAGGCAGTTTCAAACGCTTGCTCCATATGAGAATTGTACTCATTCATGAGGTCATCTCGTTTAATTACATACGTAGTTGTTGTAAAAAAAGCTTCAAGCTGTTCGGGAGTTGCAGTAGGACGTTGTGCAAAGCCCACAAGCGAAGTAAAGGTTAAAAGTGAAAAAATAATACGTTTCATTTTTATGTATATTTATTTTTAAAGACTCTATATTCTTTTAATTAATTACTTTTTATATTTACGTTATCCGTTGTGTTTTTTAAACAAATAAAAAAGTGGCTCATGCCAACAACACAACACACTCTCCTAACAATCAGACAATTAACGCAAGATGTAACTTTATTCAAAAATAAAAAAATTATATTAGAAAACCTTTCAAAGTTTAAAATTTCTTTTTGCTTATTCAAGTAAAAACAAATTATATTGCAAATATATAAAAGCTGTATTTGTTAAAAAATAGTGTTTTACAATTAAACACCAATTTTAACTATCACCCTACCTTTATTTCTCAAATTGCCCTAAACTATAAAAAACTAAGACATAAAACAATACCCCTTTTTTACTGTAATCAAATTTATAGATATCTGAAACATATTTAAAGATGTTGTTTTTGAAAGAACTGTAATATTACTGCATGTAAAAATAAAAAAGGAAAAGTATGAAAAAAAACAATGTACTTCTTGTATGCCTTATCTGTTTAAATCTGTTTAGTAATGCACAAAAATTTGTTCCTGCACATAACAAAACCTTGTTAATTATTGGACAAGATTTACAGTCTGTGTATGGATATACCTCATCTAAATTTTTTCCAACTCCAGGAGGAATTACCTCATACATTAGTTTGTATGATTGTGCAAATCCAAATGCACATTTCCCTTTTGGTGGATTAGGAGAAACATTAGATGGAACCGCTGCTCCCGATATTGATTGGGGTTCGGGACCGCTAAACACACGAAATGCTGCTTTAGGATATCCACATTCTACCTTAGCAATTGGACTATATATGACCGAAGAGTTTTTTCCTAATGGGCTTACAAACATTGCGTCGGGTGAGTATGATACAGAAATTATTCGTTTAGCTCAATTTATTAAAAGCATAGACAAACCTACATATTTGCGTATTGGGTATGAATTTGATGGTAATTGGAATATTGGATATGAAAACAGAGCAAATTTTAAAAATGCATATAAATATATTGTTGATGTAATTAGACCAATTGCCCCAAAATGCGAAATGATTTTGCAAGCGTGCACTTCGCCTGTTGATGATATTGTTGAAAATGTACATGAAAATATTGCAGATTGGTATCCGGGAGATGAATATGTTGATTGGTTAGGATTGTCATGGTTTCTTAGTAGCCATCCATTGCAAATAACTTTGGCTGATGAGGTTTTGGAGTTAGCACGATTGCATCAAAAACCTGTTATGGTGTGCGAATCTGCTCCACAAGGATATGATTTATTGCAATTACAAAGAAAAAATATTAATACAATGCTCGATGGTGTTTCGGGCACAGGTGCTACTACTAAAACAGCTACACAAATTTGGAATGAATGGTTTGAACCGTTTTTTAATTATATACATACACATAATGATGTTATTAAGGCGGTTGCATATATAAATTGTAATTGGGATTCTCAAGCAAAATGGGCTCCGCCTTATAATGAAGGATATTGGGGAGATACACGAGTTGAAGCACATGCTGAAATTACAAATAAATGGCTGCAAGAAATCTCTACCGATTTTTGGTTGCATGGTTCCGAGCAATTATTTGACCAACTTGTTCCGTTTCCTTATGGAAGCACCGTTTGTCCTGCAATTTCTGTTCAGGCACCATCAGAAATCAGAGTAGGTAATGATGCACATATTTCAGTAGAAGTAATAACACATCAAGAATTAATTTCTTATGTGCAATTTATTGATGAAAATTCAGGCACAATATTATTTACAGATTATTCTGCACCGTATTCTTATACATTGAATAATCTTGAACTTGGCAACTATACACTTGCTGTGTCTGTAGTAACCACCGAAATAGAATGTAATAAACACTATGTTAAAAACATTACAGTGCTTGATACTGTATCAGAAAATTATGGATATGTTACTCTTCCAGAAAATGGAAAAACGCTCCTTATGGTTGGGCAAACATATACGCAAGAATATACAGATTATGTGGCAGCTATGAATTTAGCTCCTGCTGGTTCTTCGCATTATGCCGAAATATATAATGGGGCAATTAATCAGGGCGATGACGGAAATAATGAGGCGTTTTTGCAATATGTGGAATCAAATTATCCCGGCTCCTATACAATGATGGCTATTAGTATTAAAGATAATCCTGCCGCAGGTGGATATTCTGGTCCAAATGCAAGTTGGCAGGCCTGTGTTGATATTGCAAATGGCGTGTGGGATAGCGAAATTGATGCTTTGGCTGCATCGTTTAAAAAAAGAAATATAAAGTTTTTAGTGCGAATCGGATACGAAGTAAGTCTTATGGCATTTGCTAATAAAACTACGAACGAGTTTATTGATATTCTTATAAAATATAATGACCTTGGTATTAATCCTTTAGAGCGTGCTGCCGAAGTAGAAGAGTTTGATTTAGAAGCATATAAAAATGCATATAATTATATAGCACATCGGATACGGGTTGTAAATAATGTCGATAATGTATTATTTGTGTATCACCCAGTACGAGGAATTAGTGATGCGAAAAATCTCTATCCAGGCGATGAATATGTAGATGCGTTTGCTTTATCGTTTTTTAACCACGATATGTGTTGGCCCACCTGGGAAGGCGAAACTCCGCCATTTAATAATTGTCCGCAAACGCAAGAAATGGATGATAATATAAAACAATGTTTAAATTGGGCGAGAGATAGTATAAAAAAACCTATTGTTATTGCCGAATCTGCCGTGCAATCTCACACTACAGCACAAACATCTGATGCTCATAAAATTGGATATTTACAAAAAGTCATTGCTATTATTAATCAATATGATATAAAAGCATGGGTGTATATTAATAGCAATTGGGTGGCTAAGGGCTGGGCAGATGTGTGGGGCGATAGCCGAGTGGAATCGAGCAGCGAAGTGTTTAATTATTGGAAACAAGAAGTTACAAAACCACGATTTATACATTATACGCCTTATACTCCTTTGGTAGAGATACAGCAATCTATATCACTCCACAAGGGTTGGAATCTTATATCTACACATATCCATGTGCAAGATAGCAGCATAGATCAGATGTTTGCCACGCTTAATGTACAGGTGATAAAAAACGAAGATGGATTTTGGAATAAATACCAAGATGCAGCATTTAATTCTTTAAAAACGATAACTGCCGGAAAAGGATATTTAGTGTATATGGAGGAGCCGGGCACCGTATTTCTTACCGGAACACCAATGCAAGCTTCGGACATTCCCTCCGTAGCCCATGGTTGGAAATTAATAGGCTATCCTGCACAGGGTAATTCGCACTTTGCTCCTATTCCAATATCTGATTATTTTAATGCTACGAATAATAGTATTATCAAAAACTTCGACGGATTTTGGCAGCCAAACGGAACGCATAATTCTTTACATAATTTTGAACCCGGAAAGGGATATTTTATAAAGGAATAACGATTTATACATGTAGAAACGATACAATCTTAAAAAGTGTCAGAAACGAATTTTTTATAAATTAAAATTACCGTACTTTTGATATATTAAGAAAGTAGTAAAATAACCTGAGTTCGGGATAATAATTTATAAAATTATTTGGATAAAAAAGCAACAATTTGCACATTTAAAGTATTGAATTACAAATATTTAAACGAACTGTTGCTATGATATTAAAGGATAAAATTACGGAAATTTTTTGTTAAAGTTGATGATTTTTGTAAAGAATTTGATTCTCAAATTAAAGAATTGAAGATTCTAACTCTTAAAAACGGCAAAAAAAGGAG
>JAAYPM010000020.1 GCA_012519815.1 Bacteroidales bacterium | reverse complement strand
CACTACCCTACCATTTATATTATACATATGAAATTATAGAAGAATTTTCTATAATGACTTACTTGTTTTGCTTTCAAACAAAAAAGAATATAAAAATGTATAGCAAAGGAAAAATCCATATATTTGATATATCTTAAAAAAAGATACATAAACAGTCTTACTTATGGGGAATGGTATTATTTTAACCTATAAACGAATTATAAAGATAATAATGACATTGTTTTTTACCATAACCATTTCATTTTGTTTATATTGCATTCATACTTTTCCTTTAGAAAGAGAGTTCTTGCTGACTATTCCAATAATTTTCGCATGTATTTTAGGTTGGATTTTTTTAGTTTACTACAAAATAGAAATAACAGATAAAAATATAAAAAAATATGGTGTCAAAAGGATAGTTACTATAGACTATGATGATATTACAAAATTAGAACTTTACACAACGCATTTAGTGTTAAAATCAAAGCAGCGTAGAATAAATTTAAGTGCAGATTTAGTTAATCAGAAAGAAGCTATAAAAGTTATCCTTGAAAAATTAAAACATAGAAAAAACACAATAAAAGTTACAGGAGAAGTTACATTTGTTAAAGATTTTTTATCAAAATAAAAATGGAAAAAAATATTTTATAGCATTAAGTATCAGTATTGTTTTATTTTCTTGCTCCTCAAATAATAGCAAAAACAATGATGTTTATAATGAAGATAATTATGTACTTAATGAAATAATATATTTCGAAAACACAAATCAAATAAGTGGAAAGTTATTTTATTATAAAACAGACACTTCACGAATAATGCGATTAACTTACTATGAAAATGACACCTTACGGTCAAAGGAATTTTATTTACATAAAAAGCTACATGGACCTTTTTGGGGATTTGATGAAGATGGTATTCTTTTTTTCAAAGGCTATTTTGAATATGGTGTTCCTTTACAAGACAGTACAATTTTATTTGTTGATTAAATTATTGAATAGATTTAATGTTTAATATCAGTTTAAGTTTAAAACAATGAGGAAATTTTTATATTTAGTAGTGTTTTTTATTCCATTACATCTAATAAGCCAAAATTTCAATTCTTACTATATAACAAAGCAATCAGAATATTATATAACTGCATCCGACAACTATACATTGTTAAATTTTGAAGTCGAAATTATTGTGGATACACTTCCAGAAAATAAGATGATAATTTTTAATGATTCAATTAAAATAGAAATACAAGGTTATATTAGCAACATACATTTTGATTCTACTACTTGTAACATAGAAACCGTTATTCCTCCATGTTGTTGCTCTGATGAAAAAATAATAACCGTATATTCTTTCTTTAAAAATAAAACATCTAAAATCACTGAATATAGAATTAATCAAGATTTACTAATTCCTATTGAAGATGTAATGTATAAACCAAAAATAATTACTGTTAATGACACTGTTTTGCTATTTAGGCAACCAACAACAAGTGATTTTGAAATTATAGATGCCTGTACCGGTGAATTGAGAAATGGTAATTATCTATATTCAGTGTTTGTAAAATCAGCATTAAGCATATATGAATATTATAATAAATGGGAATTTTTATTGATACACAAGGAATCATCAGAAGCAAAGGACACCTTTTTTTTAGGGTGGAGATATAAGTGATATGTTTAACTGACATTGATTTGCTGTTTTTGTGTACATATTTTCACTATATAATTATGCCAAATATTTAGGGGACTGAATCTGTTTGCCCTGTTGCAGCTCCACATTATTTTATTCATTACACAATAAAAACAACATATTTACATTTCTATTTCAACAGAAAAACAGTATCTTTGCAGCCAAATAAATTGTATGGTAAAAAAACTACTATTTTTATTTCTTTTTATAGTCGGTATTAGTTCATGCCAGAGTGAATATCAAAAAATGCTGAAGTCAAATGATTACGAGCAGATGTACACCAAAGCATTGTCGTATTATGAAACTGGCGAATACTTTAAAGCATACTCTTTATTCGAAAAACTAATTCCCGTATATCGAGTAACAGAACGTGGCGAAAAAATCAGCTATTATATAGCTCATTGTTATTATCAAGAATCTGATTATTTAATGGCAGCATATTATTTTAATCGCTTTGTTATATCGTTTCCTACAAGTGAATTAAAAGAAACTGCACATTATTTTATGTCGCTTTGTTACTATTACAATTCGCCCAAACCTTCGTTAGATCAAACATATACAAAAAAAGCAATTGATGCATTTCAACTCTATATAAACAGATATCCGCAAGGAACATACGTTCGCGAAAGCAATATGTATATTGCCGAATTGCGTAAAAAACTTGAAGTAAAAGCATACGCAACAGCAAAACTTTATTACACGCTCGAAGATTATAAGGCAGCGGTAAGTGTACTTAAAAACTGCTTGTTAGAATATCCCGACACTGAATATCGCGAAGAAATAATGTATATGACGTTTCGCTCTGCTTTTATGCTTGCTGAAAAAAGTGTGGAAAGTAAAAAACAAGACAGATACGAAGCGGCAATTGATGAATATAAAAGTTATATCGACGAATTTCCACAAGGTTCTTGGATAAAGGAATCTGAACGGATGTTTGCAACTATACAAAAGAGAAATTAAGTGTGTTTTACATTTTTTAATATAAACAAAACATGGATTACAAAAAAACAAAAGCTCCTAATTCTACTATTACACGAGATGTGGCTTCATTAGTTAAAAATACTGGTAATGTGTATGAAACAATTGCTATTGTAGCAAAACGTTCAGACCAAATTGCTGTAGAATTAAAACGTGAACTTGATGCGAAATTAGAAGAATTTGCATCATATAGTGATAATCTTGAAGAGATGTTTGAAAATCGTGAGCAAATTGAAATTTCAAAATTTTACGAACGTCTTCCTAACCCTGCATTAATAGCATTGCAAGAATTTGAAGACAATCAAATTTATTATCGTAAACCAGACGAGGAAACAGAAACAGAAGCATAAAATGCTACAAGGTAAAAAAATACTATTGGGTATAACAGGAAGCATAGCAGCATATAAAGCTGCTACGCTTACTCGTTTGTTGGTAAAACAAGGTGCCGAAGTCAAAATTGTAATGACTCCTCTTGCAAAAGAATTTATTACACCTGTAACACTTGCCACGCTCAGTAAAAACACTGTTATTTCAGATTTTTTTTCACATGACGATGGTGCATGGAATAGTCATGTTGAATTAGGTTTATGGGCAGATGTATTTCTTGTAGCTCCGTGCACGGCAAATACAATAGCAAAAATGGCTCATGGTATATGCGATAATCTATTGCTTACCTCCTACCTTTCGGTTCGCTGCCCAGTAATTATTGCTCCTGCAATGGATTTGGATATGTTTCAACATCCTGCCACTATAAAAAACTTACAAATACTTACCGAATTTGGCACAACTATATTGCAACCCGAATCGGGTGAATTGGCAAGTGGACTTGAAGGAAAAGGACGAATGCTCGATCCCGAAAAAATCATGTCTGAACTCATAGCTTTATTTCATTCTCATAAAGATTTTCAAAAAAAAAAATCCTTATAACAGCAGGTCCCACATATGAAAATATTGACCCTGTTCGATTTATTGGAAATCATTCTACGGGAAAAATGGGATTTGCACTTGCCGAAGAAGCGGCAAATAGAGGTGCCGAAGTTATTTTAGTTACAGGACCAGTTTATCTTACAACATATAATTCAAATATTACACGAATAAATGTACGTTCAGCACAACAAATGCGTGCCGTGTGTTTAGAACATTTTCCAACATGCGACGCTGCAATTTTGGCTGCCGCTGTTGCCGATTTCACTCCAATAACGGTTTCCGATAAAAAAATTAAAGAAAAAAAAGAATCAATTACCATAACACTTAAACCAAATCCAGATATTGCAAAAGAACTTGGGCAATTAAAAACAAGTACTCAAAAAATTGTGGGATTTGCACTTGAAACACACAATGCTGTTAATCACGCATTTGAAAAATTACAAAGAAAAAATTTTGACTTTATAGTACTTAATTCATTAGAAGATGCTGGGGCTGGATTTGGATATGACACAAATAAAATTTGTATTATAGACGCGGAGCGTAACATTGAAACCTATGAATTAAAACAAAAAACAATGGTTGCAAAAGATATTATTAATAAATTAGCACTTTATTTTGAATAACATAACATGAAATTATTTACCACCTTATATGTTTTCTTATGTATGCTGTTCGCAACGCAAACCATACATGCTCAGGAGCTTAGATGTAGAGTAATGGTGCAATATTCTGACATTCCCAATGCCGATAAAGATTTTTTTAACGACATGCGAAGTACGATAGAAGAATTTATGAATACAAATGTGTGGACAAACATGACATTTGAAGAACATGAAAAAATCGATCTTCGATTAAATATACGAGTTACAAAACAGCTTTCGAATAAAAATTTTACGGCAACACTTCAAATTCAATCAAATAGACCAGTATATAATGCAACATATACATCATCAATGTTTAATCATGTTGATGAACAAATGACGTTTGAATTTGAAGAAAATCAATCTATTGAATTTTCTGAAAACTCATTTATTTCAAACCTTTCATCAATACTTGCATTTTATACATATATTATATTAGGTATTGATGCGGATTCGTTTCAAATGCAAGGTGGAACAGCGTATTATCAAAAAGCTCAGCAAATTGCAACAGCAGCAACAAGCTATTCTGACTCGGAATGGGGAGCAAGTTCTAATAAAAAAAATAAATATTGGTTAGTAGAAAATATATTGAACACAACATATTCTGGCTTTCGAAGTGCACTTTATTTGTATCACAGGCAAGGACTTGATATTATGGCAGAAAAGCCCGCCGATGGAAGAAAATATATAACACAAGCAATTGAAGAACTTGAACAAGTTCACAAAGTTAGTCCCGGAGCATTTTTACTTTCTGTATTTTTTTATGCAAAAAAAACAGAATTAATAAGTATTTATTCTGAAGCAATGCCTGATGAAAAAAAACATGCTGCTGATTTATTAAAACGTTTAAATCCAGCAAATGTAAGTGATTATGATAAACTTTTGAAAGAGTAATTTGTATGTTAAAATCCCTTCGAATAGTTAATTATGCACTCATAGAGCATCTTGAAATTTCTTTTGAAGAAGGATTTTCATCAATAACAGGAGAAACAGGTGCGGGAAAATCAATAATGTTAGGAGCTTTGGCTCTACTCATGGGAAAACGCGCTGATACAACTGTTCTAAAAAACACAGAAAAAAAAAGTATCGTCGAAGCTGTTTTTTATATTACATCTCATCAAATTAAACATCTTTTTAAGACACTTGACCTTGATTTTGATTTTGAAACAATAATCCGCAGAGAAATTTCACCGCAAGGTAAATCTCGAGCATTTATTAACGACACTCCTGTTCAAATAGCTACCTTAAAAACTGTAAGTGAAATTTTATTAGATATTCATTCGCAACATCAAAATCTTTTTTTAAAAGAATCTGCATTTCAAATGAGTGTGGTTGATGCATACGCAAAAAATCAACAATTATTACAAGAATATGAAACACTCTTTTTAGAATGGAAAAAACGTGAAGAAGAACTTGAAGATTTTAAAATTAAAGCAGCTCAAAATCAAGCAGATTATGACTATAATTTATTTTGTTACAACGAATTAGAACAAGCACAACTGCAAAAAGGTGAAGAAGAAAAATTAGAACAAGAACTTGAAACTATTACATGTGGTGAGGAAATTAAAAAAACATTGTCTGAAATAGAATTTGCATTTGAAAACGAAGAAAATTCAATACTTAAAAATTTACAAAAATTTGAGCAAAATTTACAAAAACACACTACTTTTTCTCAAATTGCCGCTATAACTTCACGTCTATCGCAAATAAATATTGAACTTGCAGATATAGCATACGAAATTTCACGCTACAACACTGATTTTGATTTTGATATAAACCGCTTAGAATCAATAGAATCCCGATTAAGTTTATTGCATACACTTCAAAAAAAATATTCATCTGCTACAGTAGATGACTTACTCGTCAAAAAAGATGCTTTAGAAACCTTTATTTCTCGCATAAACAATAAGGAATTTGACGAAAAAACGCTCACAGAATCATGTAAACAAGCATATAATAAGGCATACGGTATTGCACAAAAATTATCAAAACGTAGAATAGATGCAATTGCACACATAGAACCCTTTGTGTTGAAAACACTTCAAAGTTTAGGAATGCCTTCGGCAGCTTTTACCATAGAAATCACTACAAATAACACACTCACCCCCTACGGAATTGATTTTATAAAAATGTTGTTTTCTGCAAACAAACATATTCCTTTACAATGGCTTGGTGATGTGGCATCGGGTGGAGAAATTGCTCGAATAATGCTTTGTTTAAAAACTATTTTAGCACAGGGATATAATGTACAAACTATTATTTTTGATGAAATAGACACGGGGGTTTCTGGCGAAATTGCCGATAAAATGGCAGATGTTATGGATTCAATTGCATCACACATGCAGGTAATTACCATTACACATTTACCACAAATAGCAGCAAAATCAAAAAAACAATTTAAGGTTTTTAAAACTGAAACGTCTGAAACAACAATTACAAATATTATTGAATTAAATCAAGAACAAAGAATTGAAGAAATTGCAAAAATGATAAGTGGAAAAAACATTACTCACGAAGCAATTGCACACGCAAAATTATTATTACGAATATCATAAATTACTATAAAACTATGGCTTACAACTTACTTAAAGGGAAAAAAGGTATTATTTTCGGAGCACTTAACGACCTGTCTATTGCATGGAAAGTTGCAGAACGAGCAGTAGAAGAAGGTGCGGAAATTATTCTCTCTAATACCGCAATGTCAATTAGAATGGGCGATTTGAACGCACTTGCAGAAAAACTTAATTGTAAAGTAATTGCATGTGATGCTTCAAGCGTTGAGGATTTAGAGAATTTGTTTAAAGAATCGATGGAGCACTTTGGTGGTCAGATTGATTTTATTTTACATTCTATTGGAATGTCGGTGAATGTTCGTAAAAAACGTCCGTATGACGATTTGAATTACGAATACATGAAAAAAACACTTGATGTATCGGCAATTTCATTTCATAAATTATTACAAACAGCACGCAAACTTGATGCAATTAGAGATTGGGGATCTGTTGTTGCACTCTCGTATATAGCAGCACAACGTACATTTTATGGCTACAACGAAATGGCTGACGCAAAGTCAATGCTTGAATCAATTGCTCGAAGTTTTGGTTATATCTACGGAAGAGATAAAAAAATACGTATTAATACAATTTCGCAATCGCCTACAATTACCACAGCAGGACAAGGTATTAAGGGATTTATGGATTTGCTTGATTTTTCTGAACGCATGTCTCCTCTTGGCAATGCTACTGCCGAAGATTGTGCAAATTATTGCATTGTTATGTTTTCTGACCTTACTAAAAAAGTAACCATGCAAAATTTATTTAATGATGGAGGATTTTCAAATGTTGGTATGAGCTGGAGAGCTATGAACGTGTATTCCACCAGTTTAGATGACATGAAACACAATATGGATAAGATTGTTGACTAAAATAGACTTGCGGGTTTTATTTATTGTTGGAACATTGTAATGCCGTTGGGGATAATGTAGGTGTAATCCTATGTGGTTGCTCTATCCCTATGTGGTTGCCTATTCATCATTAAGAATTTTTATAAAAACAACTTTAAAAATTTCATTTTGAACATATTCTCATTACCTTTGTATTATATGTTTATTATAAACACATAATGTTACAATTATTGAATATATCAAAAGAAATAAAAAAGTATCTATATATTATAGCAGCATGCCAGATATTTTTAGTTGGATGTAAAAAAAATAAAATTGACTCGCCCCCTACTCCTCTTACAATTCAAGAAATAATTATACACCCATCTGAATATGGTGCACGCGATGGTTCTATAGAAATCACAACAGAAGGTGGCATTAGACCATATACCTATGAGTGGTCTAACCAAAAAACAACACAAAACATATATGGTTTATATGCTGGCACATATTCGGTGCGTGTGTGTGATGCCCGAGATTCATGTATATGCGATACATTTACACTAATACAGCCCGACTCTCCCGATATTATTGTATATCATTCTGCAACATTACCCAGTGATGGACTTTCGCACGATGGAATGATACAAATTTCGGTACATGGCGGTGTCCCTCCTTATCAATACCTTTGGTCAACTGGCGACACTACAAATGTGTTGGAAAATATTGGAGTTGGCGAATACAGCATTGAAATATTTGATTCTTCAAACAAACATGCACAAGACACCATTATAATTTTGCCCCCTACTATAAAAGATATTGACGGTAATACGTATCATATTATAAAGTTAGGTAAACAAACATGGATGCAAGAAAACTTACGTGTAACACGAACACCACAAGGCATTCCAATTGAATATTATGCATATAATGACGACATGTCATTAGCTGAAAAATATGGGTTTTTATATACATGGAACACTGCGATGAACGGAAGCACACAAGAAGAAGCCCAAGGAATTTGTCCAAATGGTTGGCATATACCAAGCGACCAAGAGTGGAAGGAATTAGAAATGTTCTTAGGAATGACACAAGTTGAGGCAGATTTAGAAAACACATGGCGAGGCGAAGGTATTGGATATGCAATGCTTGAAGGTGGTAGTACTGGTTTTAATGTAGTTCTTTCTGGTAGAATGCACGCTCCCGGAGGATATTCGCTTCTTGATTCTCAAGAATACCTGTGGGCTTCTACAGAGTATGGCGACTACTATGCATATAGACGCTGTTTTGCATATAATGATTCTAAAGTGGGACGATGGAATACATTCCCTAAAACATATGGCTTTTCAGTGCGATGTGTGAAAAATAATAATTAAACTAATACATATGAAAACTACATTATACTATATCATAAGCATATTTATTCTTATATACGTTTCAACAACAGCGTGTACAAAAAAAGAAACTGAAGAACGCTTTTTAGAATCATTTGACTCCTTGTCTGTACCATCAAACACAGTTATTATTGGCGAACAACTCAAGGTTACGGCATATGCTCAAGGTACTAATTTATTATATATATGGAATGTAAGTTCAGGTCATATTGTAGGAGGTGGAAATCAAATTGAATATATTCCTCAACCATGCACCCCCGGAGAACAAACAATTACATGCAACATAAAAGCCGATAATACAACTGATAGTAAGTCTATTACAATTTATGTACTATAATGATACGATATGGTATTTTACTTTTTATTTGTAGCATTTGTGTTTTTACACAAGGTTTTGCTCAATGTTTTGCTAGTCCGGGAAACCCTGTAGGCGGAACAGCAAACATGGGTACCATGCAAAAAAACAGTGTGCGAATAGCATCAAATTTCCAACACTCATATTCCGACACCTATTTTGAAGGACATAGTAAATACACTGGACCAAAAACAGTTATACAAAACGCACACTACAATTTTATGCAATTACTCGGTTCATACGGCATTACCGACGTTATTACCCTTGAAGCAGAAATGGGATATTTTATACAAAAAAAATTACATTATAAGCAAACAGGTACAAGTGTAGGAACAAACGGACTATCAAATTCTGTTGTTTCGTTAAAATATAATTTTTTTCAAAATGACGACACCCGATTTTCTATTGTAGGAAGCATTGGTGCAAACATTCCTTTTTCGCAAAATATGAAACAAGCAAACGGAGTTGTTTTGCCCCTTGATGTGCAACCGTCAACAGGCTCATTTGGTGCTGTTTGGCAAACATACATTCTCAAAGAAAATTCCTTTCGCGGCGAACGATGGTTTTATACTAATCGCATAGAATACTATAATCCCAACAAAGAAAATGTACAATTTGGCACAGCATTATATCAATCAATATACTATTCAAAACATTTTGATTTTCAATCGTGGAAATTACATGACTGGACAGGTATTATTCAATGCAAAAACCTCATCAAACTCCCTAATTATAAAGATGATGCAAAAATAAAAGCTTCGGGAGGATATACGTTTTGGATTATTCCACAAATAAATGTATTTGTAAAAAACACATGGAATATTTCAACATTTATTTCTATACCAATATATCAATATGTGCATGATATACAGTTAGGTAATCGCTATGGTTGGGGGCTGCAAATAACACGAGATTTTGGTCTCAAAGAGTAATAAAAATCACACTTTAAGACCTAAAAACACAATATCATCGGTTTGTGGTTCATGTCCTTTCCATGCAATATGTGTATTAAGGAGCAAATCTCGTTGTGACTCCATGGATTGATTTGAATTTAAAAGAAGCTCTTGTTTTAAGCGGCGGTGCGTATATTTTTTATTTTTTTGTCCACCAAATTGATCAGCAAATCCATCAGTAAACAAATAAAACGAATCATTTTTTTGTAATTGAATTTTATTATTCGTGAACGATGGTTTTGCCGCAAAATAATAACTAATAGGCATTCTATCTGCTTTATATTCCAAAACAGTGTTATCACGTATCAAAATTAAGGGATTATACGCACCGGCATATTGCAACTCATATGTTTCTCTATCAAACACACACAATGCTATATCCATACCATCATGAGCAGTTTGCTGTGCACCAGATTGACGTAAATTTTTAATAATTTGTTCTTTCAATCTGTTCAATATTTCATGAGGCTCCAAAATATTTTTATTATTCACAATATCATTTAAAAACGCAATTCCCACAATACTCATAAACGCCGCACGAATACCATGTCCCGTGCAATCAGCAGCAGCAAGTACAATTTTAGAGTTTTGTGTAGCAAACCAATAAAAATCGCCACTCACAATTTCACAAGGTTTATAGAGTACAAAAAATTCTTGAAAATACTCATTTAATACCGTTGGATCCGAGAGCATTGCAAGTTGTAGATGATTTGCATATTTTAAACTATCAGTTAATTCTGTATAAGTAAATTCAAGTTTATCCTGAATTATCTGTCGTTCTTCTATTTCATCTTTAAGCCCCGCGTTTAACGCCTCAATTTCAAGGACACGTAAAAATTCTTGTCTTCGAGTTACACTTAAAAATCGCGTTATATAAAATCCTAATGCATTAATAGCAAGGACTATAATGCCGTACACATACATAAATTCCCCATCAATGTTATTAAAGTGGCAACGCAGCAAGCACACATATATCCATGACGTTGTTACTCCAATTATCCCCATATAATGTGAAGGCAAGATAATAAACACATACATAAGCAAAATTGTTACAGGCACAGTAAATAAATCTATTACTTGCACATTTTTTTGAGGATTAAGCTGATATACAATAATTATAAGCGAGCATATAAAAAGGAGAGAATACAGCACTACATGAGTATATATAATGGGGATTTTTTTAAATTGTTTCCACGAAAAAAATATATACAAGCTATATGCAATAACACACACACGCAATCCAATTGTGCTATACAATCCAATTCCAAAATCGATTCGAAAAAAATCAGAAATTCCAATAATAAAAAAGGTAATACCTGCAATAAAAATTCCTACTCTATTACGCTCTAAAACCTCATTATTAGAATATATAATATATTTTCTTTCTAATCGTTTTTTTGTGAATTTTCCCCAAATTGAAAAAACTTTCGCTCCCATGAAACTGATTTAATACTAATACTATACGACCTATAACATCTAAAGTTTCAGAAACACAGATGCAAAACAGAGCTCTGTTAATATGCATGTTTTATTCACTATACGATTGCCTCATGCTGTCGTCCATTAAACATTAAGTGTTCAATAAATTCGACACTTTTTGTTTCTTTTTTGCTGTAGAAGCGAACTTTACGAAGCAAATAAGTTCAAGGACTAAAAGGAATTTAAAAAGAATAAAAAATCAGCTTTTGTTTTTTATGGTTCCATTCCTAACAGAATGATTGAAAAAACACCATATTTTGAAACAAAAAAAGTGCAAAAACAAACATTTATCACTAAGCGTATATTTACACCACCTTACGAATAGCAACAAGTTTTTTCAAAAGCGATTCAAGATTTTGTAACGGCAACATATTAGCACCATCAGATTTTGCCTGCGATGGATTTGGATGCGTTTCTATGAATAAACCATCAACACCAACAGCAACTCCTGCTTTTGCAACAGTTTCAATCAATTGCGGCATTCCACCAGACACACCCGCTGATTGATTTGGTTGTTGTAACGAATGAGTAACATCAAGCACAACAGGATACCCAAATGATTGCATAATGGGAATATTTCTATAATCAACAATTAAATCATGGTAACCAAACATAGAACCTCTATCTGTAAGCATAATATTTTCATTGCCAGATTCCACAATTTTTTGCACCGCCCATTGCATAGATTCAGCCGACAGAAATTGCCCTTTTTTTATATTTATTACTTTGCCCGTTTTAGCGGCAGCCACTAAAATATCAGTTTGTCGGCATAAAAAAGCGGGAATTTGCAAAACATCAACAAATTCAGCTGCAACACTTGCCTCTTGTGCCGAATGTATATCGGTAATTACAGGAACGCCAAATTCTTTCCGCACCCTATCAAGAGCCTGTAAACCTTGCATATCACCAATTCCAGTAAACGAATCTAATCTCGATCTATTTGCTTTACGATATGAAGCTTTAAATATAAAAGGTATTTCTAATGCTTGGGTAATTGCCACTATTTTTTCAGCAATAGGCATAAGCATAGAGTCACTTTCAATAACACAAGGACCAGCACAAAGAAAAAAATTATTTGTTTCATATAATGAAATATGTGGTATGCGAGAAAGGAATGTGTGTGTATTCATAAAATCACGTTTAAAATTCGTATTTTGACTTCCAAAGCATTTGCATCAATTTTTTACTATGCTGTTCTTTTGAATTTTCGCCAGCACGCCAAATTGATTTCACCGTAATTTCTTCGGGTAAAAAATCTTGAAATGCAAAATTATGAGAATAATCATGGGAGTATTTATAATTTTCGCCATAATTAAGTTGTTTCATAAGTTTTGTAGGGGCATTACGTAAATGCAAAGGAACTGGAAGATTTCCAGTTTGTTTTACTAATTGAATTGCAGCATCAATAGCAAGATATGTTGAATTACTTTTAGGAGAAGTTGCTAAATACACCGCTGTTTGCGACAAAATTATACGTGCCTCGGGCATACCGATTACATGCACTGCATCAAAACAACTTTGTGCCAATAAAAGTGCGTTAGGATTTGCCAAACCAATATCTTCAGAAGCAGAAATAAGCATACGGCGTGCAATAAATTTACAATCCTCTCCTCCTTCTAACATACGTGCAAGCCAATAAACTGCTGCATTAGGGTCGCTTCCGCGAATACTTTTAATAAAAGCAGAAATTATATCATAATGTTGCTCTCCATCTTTATCATATAATGCAATATTTTTTTGTAATGATTGTGCTACAAGTTCGTTTGTAACATTTATTTTAGAATCTGTGTTTTGTGCATGAATCACAATATCAAGCACATTATATAATTTACGGGCATCACCAGACGAAAAACGCAACAAAGCTTCATCTTCTTGAATAGTAATTGTATAGTTTTTTAGCACCACATCATCTGTAAGAGCTTTTTGTATAAGCACTCGTAAATCATCTGCCTCAAGCGATTGCAACACATATACTTGACAACGCGAAAGAAGTGGTGAAATAACTTCAAACGAAGGATTTTCTGTAGTTGCACCAATAAGCGTTACCACACCTTGTTCAACCGCAGCCAATAAAGAATCTTGTTGCGATTTACTAAAGCGGTGAATTTCATCAATAAATAAAATAGGATTTTGCGAACCAAAAAAGTGTGTTTTTTTTGCCTTTTCAATAATTTCCCGAATATCTTTTACACCGGAATTAATAGCACTCAGCGTATAAAACGGACGTTCAAGTTGGTGCGAAATAATTTGAGCTAAGGTTGTTTTTCCCACCCCGGGTGGTCCCCATAAAATAATAGAAGGCAATCGCCCTGATTCTATAGCTTTACGCAACACCGCTCCCGGTGCAACCAAATGTTGTTGCCCAATATAATCGTCCAAGCTCTTTGGACGCATACGTTCAGCCAAAGGAATAGAATGATTCATCGTCCTCCTTTACGTGTTTGAGTTTCCAATGCTTTTTGTAAGGCTTCGGGCGTTTCTATTGTATAGATTTGTCCATTTAAACAATACGACACATTACCTGTTTGTTCAGACACCACAATCACGATAGCTTTCGTTTCTTCACTCATTCCAATTGCGGATCTATGACGCATGCCATAGTCCACAGGCAAATCGGAACGTTCAGTTGAAGGCAAAACCGCTTTAGCGCCTTTAATCCTATTTCCGAAAATTAAAACAGCACCGTCATGCAAAGGGCTATTTTTAAAGAAAATTGTTTGTAATAATGTAGAGCTTATTGCCGCATCAAGCGACTCTCCCGTTTGCACGTATGTAGTTAAATCAACATGTGGTGAAAACACAATAAGAGCTCCTGTTTGCGATTTTGACATAGTAAATGCAGCATGCACAATTGCATCTATATTAGATTTTGTTACAAGACTTACATTATTATTAAGCAATTTATTAAAACCAACATATTGTTTTCTAAATACTGCATATCGCGTTCCGAGTATTAATAAAAATCTACGTATTTCTTGTTGAAACACAATTACAAGTACCAACACTCCCACTCCAATAAATTGCCCTAAAATATTTGACAGCAATTCCATATGCAAGGAACTTACTACACGCCACAGAAAATAGAACGAAACAATACCTATAAATATATCCATAGCAACAGTGCCACGAATTAATCGATATGACTGATATAATAGTACAGCAACTAAAAATATATCAAGAATGTCAAGTAAACGTACCGTAATAAAAGCAAGTATCATACTCTTTTTTTTTGTATGTCAAAGATAATAAAAACATGTGTACATTTAAGAAATTTCACAAATTATTACCGCAACGAATTATGATACTCGTTCTATCATCTTCATTTTTTTGTATCGAAAAATGATTCATATACTCTTCATCAAACTCAGAAGCCTTAGATAGATTAGAAGAAATACATTCTGCAAACACCTCTTTAACCCCCTGAATTCCTATAAGTTTTGAGGTTTGCTCATTTGTAGATTCAACATATCCATCGGTGTACATACACACAGCATCTCCCACCTCACATGAAAGTTCAAGTTTTGAATACTCAGATGTGCCATCAATTCCCATTAAAATTCCCGAAATTCTCACATCAGTAATCATTTTTGTTTGATTTGAATAAAAAAGCGGATATATACCTCCAGCATTTGAAAGTATAATTCTCTGTTCTTCATTATCAATTACTGCAAGAGTTAAAGTGGTAAAAACATTAGAAAGTTGTAAATCTTTTGCAAAATAACTATTTAATAAATTTAATATTTTATGCGGAGCTGCTGCAAGTTCTTTAATATTACGTGCCGAAATAAATTTAATTGTGCTTCGGATATATGCAAGATAGGCTGGAACATAAAACCACGCTCCCCACGATTTACCCATAATATCACCTAAAAACACAAATGAATAGCGTTCGTTAAACGTAACTACCTCATAAAAATCTCCACCAGGCATATCATTACAATTTTCATGAAGAATAGAAACTGTAAATGCAGAAGTTTTATATTCAAACTCTCGCTCAAACACAAAACTCGAATACATAACAGCCTGTTTTAAAAGCGATAAGGATTTTGCCTTTTGCGATTCAAGCATTTGCAACACAAAATTCACAATACGACACATTTCTTGAAAATCTGTCTGTCGAGGAACGGAAAACACATTACAAAGAGTATCATACGGTGATTGTGCATTTGACTCATACACATACAACAAGGGTAATTTTCCTGCAATTTTAAAATTTTGCATACATTCAATTTCATGGAGCAACCACCTTACTTCAGAATCTACAATAATGCACACATCATCGTGTTCTGTTATTTGCAGCTGAAATTCCTGTGCCGATGCCACTACAATTACTTCAGAACTAACCGAACACAGCAAAGCCTTTGCAAAATCATTGTCGGGAGTGTTCATGCACACAATAACAACTGCCTGTGTTAAAGATAAATGTTGCGCAAGTTGCTGTGATATAACTTTATTTTTCGCAATATGTTTTGCCAATAAAGATTGAATTTTAGATAAAAAAATTCGCATTTGCACCGGTTTTGCAATATAATCATCGGCACCAGCTTCGAGTAAAGTTACAGCAGTATCCTCATGTTCATCAGACGACATAACAACAATAGGAACATTGGTGTATAAAGGATTTTTTCGCACTATTGATATGAATGTTATTCCATTCATTATAGGCATGTGCAAATCAGAAATAATAAGAGAATAGGTGTTTTTTTCTAATAATTCTAAAGCAGCCTTACCATGGGGAGCAATGTGAGAAATATATCCATATTCAGATAATTGAATAGCAAGCAACTTTGCTGCAACGGCATTGTTTTCTACAAGTAATATGCGAATAGTATGTGCATTCACGAAATCAACAAGAAGCCAAGGCGCCTTCTAAATTTTCAAATAATTCAAAAACAATATGAAGTTGCATAATTTCAAATAAATCCTGAACTTCACGAGAAATATTACAAAACAACAAACGTCCATTACGTTCTTTTGCTGTTTTTAAAATCGAAATAAATGTTCCAAATCCGGCGCTGTCAACAAATTTAATTCCCAATAAATTAATAATTACAACATTTGAATCATTATATAAATCTATAATTTCTTGCTTTACCGACAAAGACGTTTGGGCATTAAAGCGAGAAACATTTTCAAATGCAACAATTGAAGCAGTAGCTTGTTTTACAACTTTTATCATATTTTTCCAGAAATTTCCGCTATAAAAGTAGTCAATTCATCACAACATTTCTCAAATATTTCAATTATTTTTATTTTCTGTTTGTAAAACTTTCTCTACAACGGCTGCATCACTTGACTCTTCGTAAAAAAAAAGATGTTTATTTTCTGTTTCATGCACACCAATTGTTGCCATTGTTGTTTTTAATTTATGGAAAAATAGAAGGGTTTTTTGAACATCTCCATTTCGTGCACACATAATTAAAAAAAACACGTCGTGAAGTGTTTCGTGTAAAAAAACGCACACCACTTCACGTAGAAAAGCGACATCACCTTCGGCTACTTCAAGTAGATATGAAGGATTAATATAAGAAAATTGCTTTACGTTTAAAGTATACATTAAAATAATTTTATTTAGGATTTGCAAATATACACAGAGTAATTATGTTTTGCACTATGTATCGTTTTTATAATAAAAATGCGAAAAAAATCATAATAAATCATTGTTTTTCTAAAAAAAGCAAAATGATTTTATTACTTTTACACTATCTTCAAAAAAAATATCATGGAATCGTTTGCAAGTAAATTTTCATTGGGGCGAGGCGGCTTGCTTCCACAAGAAGAAATGTTAGAAATAAACAATAAAAAACAGCAATTGCGTATTGGTGTATTAAAAGAAAGTGATACAAATGAGCATCGCATTGCACTTACGCCACAAGCTGTTGAACTTTTGCATGCAAATGGTTACTCTGTTTTTTTTGAGCGTGGAGCCGGACTTGGTGCTTTATTTTCTGATCAAGAATATAGTGAAGCTGGTGCCGAAATAAAAGATACAAAAGAAGAAGTATATGAAGCAGACGTTCTTTTAAAAGTTGCTCCTTTTTCACAAAAAGACATTCAACTTTTAAAAGAACATCAAATTGTACTTTCTTCATTTTTAATTAATGACAAAGCAAAACAAAACGTACAAGATTTACTGTCAAAAAAAGTAACGGCTATTGGATTTGAGTATATTAGAGATTTTGAGGGGAATTATCCTGTTGTTGCATCAATGCAAGAAATTGCAGGTTCAATGTCAATTCTTATAGCTGCTCAATGTTTAAGTGATTCTAAATATGGCAAAGGTGCTCTTCTTGGTGGTATTACAGGAGTAACGCCCGCAGAAGTTGTTATTTTAGGTGCAAACACTGCTGGAGAATTTGCAGCACGTGCAGCTATTGGTTTAGGTGCACATGTGAAAATTTTTGATGCGTGTTTACAACGCCTTATTTCCATTCAAAACGCTCTTGGACAGCGAGTTTACACATCAAATTTTCAAGCAGAAGTACTTAAAAAAGCATTTCGCTCGGCAGAAGTAATTATTGGTTCAATGCAACTTGTTGAAGACAACACCAATTTTTATGTTTCAGAAGAAATGGTAAAACGTATGAAAAAAGGCTCTGTTATTATTGATTTAAGCATTGATCAAGGCGGTTGTTTTGAAACATCAAAATGCACCACACATCAAAATCCATTTTACACCAAACATGGGGTTATTCATTATTGTGTGCCAAATATTCAATCATCAGCTGCACGAACATCATCAATAGCATTAAGCAATATTGTAATGCCTATTCTTTTAAAAATGGGAGAACACGAAGGAATTTCTCATTTCTTAAAAAATGATTACACGGTTCGTCAGGGCGTATATATATATAATGGTATTTTAACAAGTAGTCATATTTCAAAACATTATGATTTTCCATATAAAAGTATTGATTTATTGATGGCTGCGTTTTAATTCGTTTTTGTTTAAAAAAAATACGTAAACACAACAATAATAATAAGCGCAGGTAACATATTCACAACCGAAATTTTCTTGATTTCTAACATAGTAATACCTAAACCTATTAATAACAAGCCTCCTATTGCGGTTAATTCTGTAATAACCGTTTCGCCAAAAACATGCATAATATGTGATGCTAATAAAGTAATACTTCCCTGAAAAATAATCAAAGGAATCACCGAAAGGAGAATACCCACCCCCATACTTGCAGTAAGAGCAATAGCAGTAAATCCATCTAAAACCGATTTTGCCAACAATAAATTTGGCGGATTTCCCAACCCATCTTCAATTGCACCTAAAATTGACATTGACCCCATACAAAAAAGTAAAAACGCTGCAATTATAGCATTCACAACGCCATAATGTTGTTTTTCAACAGTTTGCACCGAAGATTTTCGGTACAACAACCTTTGAATTTTTCCAGCAGACGTTGCTTTTCCATACGAATTGTTTGCAATTTTTTGTAAAAATCCATCAATATCAAGAGCCTCGCCAATAATTGCCCCCAACACAATGCTCATAACCATATATAAAATATTTTCGGTTTTTAACGCCATTTGCACTCCCATAAACAATGTAAATAACCCAATTGCTTGAAACACAATTTTAATTATTTTTTCGGGCAATCGCGTATGCACAAGCAAACCTACACTTCCACCTACAAGTATAGCAGTTGCATTTATTACTGTTCCTATCATATCACTATTTTTTACAAATATACACGATTGTTGCGATTTTAATTGTTCGCAGAATAAAAACAAACAAAGAGTGTAAAATTTCAAAAGCATTCATTATTTTTACCCTCTATGAAATGATATTTTACTATAAAAAAATATTATACATGTATAATATTTCATTTTACACACAAACAGTTCTTTTTTGCATAACAAACAACAAGCATTATGAATAAAAAAACACTTCTAAAAACGATACAGCAAAAACAAAGTTTTTTGTGCGTTGGTTTAGACACAGATATAACAAAAATCCCAAAACATCTTGCACAAGAAACTGACCCTATATTTGCGTTTAACAAAGCTATTATTGATGCCACTGCACCATTTACCGTTGCGTATAAACCAAATATTGCATTTTATGAGTGTTATGGAATCTCTGGATGGAAAAGTCTTGAAAAAACAGTTCAATATATCACACAAGAATATCCCGAAACATTTATAATTGCCGATGCAAAACGAGGCGATATTGGCAACACATCGCATATGTACGCACAAGCTTTTTTCGAAAACATGCCGTTTGATTCTGTTACCGTGGCACCGTATATGGGAAAAGATTCAGTAACACCATTTTTATCGTATCCCAATAAATGGGTAATTCTTTTAGCACTTACCTCAAACAAAGGAGCAGAAGATTTCCAAATGATTGAATCACAAGCAAAAAAACCGCTTTTTGAGCATGTTTTAGAAATATCAAAACACTGGGGCACAGAAGATAACATGATGTACGTTGTGGGAGCCACGCAAGCAGAAATGCTTGTAAAAATACGTGCTATTATACCAAACCATTTTTTATTAGTTCCGGGTGTTGGTGCACAAGGCGGTAGTTTACAAGAGGTTGCAAAATATGGAATCACCAAAGAATGTGGTTTATTAGTAAATTCTTCTCGTGCAATAATTTATGCCGATTCAACAACAACATTTGCACAAACAGCAGCACAGGAAGCCGAAAAAGTGCAAAAAGAAATGGCACACATTCTTCATACATACAAATGCTTTTTGTGAAAAGAATTGTTAAAAAATTGTTAACGCAAACTTTACAAGCAATACAAATAAGCTGATAGAAAAACGTACTTTTGTATGTACATTAAAAAAAACAAAAATTGTGACAAAAAAAGTCGTTGAAACTCCTTTAATGAAACAGTATTATCAGGTAAAGTCAAAACATGCCGATGCAATACTTTTATTTAGAGTGGGCGATTTTTACGAAACATTTTCTGATGACGCCATTAAAGCCTCAAAAATATTAGGCATCACACTCACAAAACGTGCAAATGGTTCAGCATCGTCTGTAGAACTTGCGGGGTTCCCATATCATGCTTTAGACACTTATTTGCCAAAATTAGTTCGTGCGGGACAACGAGTTGCAATTTGCGAACAACTCGAAGATCCATCAAAAACGAAAACTATAGTAAAACGAGGAGTTACAGAATTGGTTACGCCCGGTGTTTCATTAAGCAATACCCTTTTACAAACACGAGAAAATAATTTTTTAGCAGCCGTACATTTCTCAAAAACAACACTTGGCATTGCATTTCTTGATATTTCTACTGGTGAATTTCTTGTGGCTGAAGGAACAGTAGATTATATAGATAAACTTATCAGCGGATTTCAACCTAAAGAAATACTGTATGATAGAACACAAGAAAATACATTTCAGCAATCATTTCCATCTAACTTATATACTTATAAATTAGATGATTGGATATTTTCCGAAGAAGCTGCACATGATAAACTACAAAATCATTTTGAAGTACAATCATTAAAAGGATTCGGAATTGATACTATGAAATGTGCCATTGTTGCTGCAGGTGCAATACTTCATTATCTTGATGTAACAGAACACAAACAAAATACGCATATTCGAACAATATCGCGAATAGAACAAGACCAATATGTGTGGATAGATAGATTTACTATGAGAAATCTTGAAATTTTTGGTTCACACAACGAACATGCAACAACGCTTTTGCAAGTAATAGATAAAACGCAAACAGCAATGGGAGCACGTTTACTAAAACGATGGGTTTCGTTACCACTCAAAAAATATAATGAAATAGAAAATAGGCTTACTGCGGTAGAAAGTTTTTTAAATGCACCCGAAATTCATACAAAAATGCAAGAAAAACTTCGGCTGATTTGTGACATAGAACGCATAATAGCACGTGTTGCAACTGCACGAATTATGCCGCGCGAAGTTATTCAATTACAAAAAACCTTAGAAACAATAGCTCCTATAAAAGAATTAAGTGCAGACTGTACAAACAAATATTTACAAGCACTTTCTGAACAATTACAACCATACAAGCAATTAAGCTCTCGCATTGCACGCGAAATAATTCCAGAACCTCCAAATCTTATGGTTAAAGGAGGCGTTATTGCGCAAGGTGTTCATCAAGAACTTGATAGACTTCGAGAAATTTCATATTCAGGAAAAAATTTTTTATTAGAACTGCAACAAAAAGAAGAGCAACGCACGGGAATACCAAAACTTAAAATTGCCTTTAACAGTGTATTTGGATATTACATAGAAGTTCGTAACACACACAAAGACAAAATTCCAGAAAATTGGATACGAAAACAAACACTTGTAAGTGCCGAACGATATATAACGCAAGAATTAAAAGAATACGAGGAACAAATACTTGGAGCCGAAAATAAAATCATTGCACTTGAACAGGAAATTTATCAATCACTTGTTCAAGAAATTGCATTATATATTGATGGTATTCAGCAAAATGCACGTGTTTTGGCAACACTTGACTGTTTGAGTGGATTTGCACATGTTGCACAAGAACAAAAATATGTGAAACCTACCATGCATGAAGGTACAGAACTTACAATTCAAAACGGCAGACATCCTGTTATTGAAACACAATTACCTCTTGGTGAGCAATATATAGGTAATGATATTACGCTCTCATCAGATTCTCAACAAATTATGATTATAACAGGTCCTAATATGGCAGGAAAATCAGCATTGCTTCGTCAAACTGCACTTATTGTACTTCTTGCACAAATTGGCTGCTTTGTGCCTGCCGATGCTGCTGAAATAGGAATTGTTGATAAGATTTTCACTCGTGTAGGTGCTTCCGACAACATTTCTCAAGGAGAATCAACATTTATGGTTGAAATGATTGAAGCAGCAAGTATTCTTAACAATGTTTCGGAACGAAGCCTTATTTTACTTGACGAACTTGGACGAGGCACCAGTACCTATGATGGAATTTCTATTGCATGGGCAATTGTAGAATATTTACATGAACACCCAAAAGCACATGCAAAAACAATGTTTGCCACACATTATCATGAACTTAACGAAATGGAAAAATCATTTTCACGAGTTAAAAATTTTAATGTTACCGTGAAAGAACATAATAATAAAGTGATTTTTTTAAGAAAACTTGCTCGTGGAGGAACCGAACATAGTTTTGGAATACATGTAGCAAAAATGGCAGGAATGCCAAAATCGGTAGTAAAACGAGCAAGTGAAGTGCTTAAAGAATTAGAAGGAACATATCGAAAAGAATCATTATCAAAACCAATTGACACAATAGCACAACAAAGAGAAGGATATCAATTAAGTTTTTTTCAACTTGATGACCCTGTTTTATCACAAATACGTGATGAGCTTCTTGAAATTGAAATTAATAATTTAACCCCACTCGAAGCTCTTCAAAAACTCAATGATATCAAACGATTGCTCATAAAGTAAAATCTCTACTGCTTTATATTAATAACATAAAATATGTTTGTATATTTGCATATAAATTAATTTTTATTAAAAATCGTTATTTTATGAAAGCAAAATTATTCCCCTTTATTTGCACCATACTTTTAAGTATTGGAGCTGTAGCACAAGAAGAAGAACAAGTTGTTTCTAATTCTAATAAACAAATAGGTGTTTCTATAACGACCACCTTAAACAATCCAACAAAATTGTCTCCGTTTAGTTATTTTGGTATAGGAGGATATTATACCATTATAGACAATCTTGCATTTGAAGGAATTGCAGGAATGGGTTCATGGGGATATTATGGAACGTTAAGTCTTCAATATTTTATACCCGAACAAGAAAATCTTTTTATTAAAGGAACATGTATGCGTTCTGGCGGTGGTAAAGAAAAAAATCTATCAACAATGGGGTATTCAAAATATGCAGATACACAAATAAATCTTTTTCCTATTATAAATGCGAATTTTACTGTTGGACGAGTAGTAGATATTTATAAATCACTCAGTTTTTCTGCAGAAATAGGATATGCATATAGATTTGGAAATATCGAAGATAAATATCGTATTTTAGAATCAAATATAGTATTTGACGAAGATTCAAAAAACATTGTATCGAAAATGGCTCCCGGAGGTTTTATTTTTTCACTTGGACTAACATATAATCTTTAGGAATTATAATCATACAAAACAGACATAAAAAAAAAGCTAATCAATTGATTAGCTTTTTTTATTATATGTATAAACAAAAACAAGATTTATTTTCCCTCTTGTTCAAGCAACAATGTTTTTGTAGGCTGATCGCATACAGAACTTGGACCAAAATATTGAATTGGACCAGGATACACATATGAGGTTTTTACTGCCCACTCATCACGTTTTGAAACAAAATATGTATATGGGGCGCCATCTAAAGTAACCAAAGCTTTTTGAATTACAGGTTTCATATGTCCATGACGTCTTTCCATATTCATCATCATAGTTATAGGAACTCCGCCTGCAATCCAATTTTCAGCAGAATCTTTACAATTTTGCACCGATGCCATATATCCTGTTTTTCCTTCAGCAATTAACACAGAAGCCGTATATCCTAATGAATAACAATAGTCTGCATCAAAATTTGAAGGAGCAGCACATCTGCCTTCATATCCAAAAAAATGATTTTGAGCAGAAAAACTTCCTGTATATTTTCCTTCTTTTTTCCATTGTGCTAATTTTTTCTCTACCATTTCTATAAGCATACGTTCAGTTTCAATTTTTGACACTTGCACGTTTCCATGTGGATCACGATCAGCTAACAATTGAAACTGAATATTTTGTGGAAGACTTTCGAAAATACGAAGAGAATTTTCAGTAAGTTTTTTTGAAACAAACAAGAATTTATCATTATTTGTTTGTAAAGCGTTCATTTCAGATTCATTATGAGCCATCACATCATTTAATTCAGAGATAAGAACTTTAAGCGATGGAATAAACTCAATTAATCCTTCAGGAATTAATGCAGTTCCAAAATTTTCACCATTTTTAGCACGTGCAGTCACAACTTCGGCAATATATGTAACCACCTCATCAAGTGTTTGTTGTTTTGCTTCAACCTCTTCAGAAATAATACATATATTTGGTTGTGTTTGCAAAGCACATTCTAATCCGATGTGTGAAGCCGAACGTCCCATTAATTTAATAAAATGCCAATATTTTTTTGCTGAATTAGCATCACGTTGAATATTACCAATTAATTCGCTATACACTTTACACGCAGTATCAAACCCAAAAGACGTTTCTATCATTTCATTTTTAAGGTCGCCGTCAATTGTTTTAGGACAGCCTATAACTTGAATACCAGCATTTTTTTGCAAATAATATTCGGCAAGTACACACGCATTTGTGTTAGAATCATCACCTCCTATAATTACAAGAGCCTTGATACCGAGTTTATTACATATTTCTATTCCTTTATCGTATTGTGCAGTTTCTTCTAATTTTGTTCTACCACTTCCAATAATATCAAATCCTCCGGTATTTCTATATTCATCAATAATATCAGCGGTTAATTCCACGTATTTATGGTCAACTAAACCACCCGGACCAGCAAGAAAGCCGTACAATTTATTAGCACTATTTAATTTTTTTAAACCATCAAAAATACCAGAAATAACATTATGTCCTCCGGGCGCTTGTCCTCCAGATAAAATTACACCAACATTCATAGCATTGTAAGTTTTTGCACTGCCCGTTTCAAATGTAATTAATGGCATACCATAGGTATGTGGAAATAATTTTTTTATATCATCTTGATCTGCCACTGAGTTTGTTGCTGCTCCATCAACAAGTTTTACAGCACCTCGTAATGATTTTGGTAATTTAGGAGCATATACTGCTCGTTCTTTTTGTAAAGCACTTATTGCCATAGTAAATAATTTTTTTATTAAAACACTCAATAATTAATAGCGAAAATACAAAATTTGTAGATACTTTAAATTGAGGTTGTTCAAAATATTTGCATTATTATGTATTATCTGCACTAACACGCTCAAATATTTTTTGCAACATGCACTAAGTAAGCACATTAAATATAAAAAAAAGCAAGACTAAAAAATATATAATCTGCTTTAATTTTTGGAATATTATAATTGAAAGATTCAACTAACAAACGCTACAATTAACAATCGTCTGAATATTGTATCATATCGGCTAATTGTAAAAAATAATCATTCGACCAAATTTCTATTTCCTGCGGATTTTTTATAAAAGGCACTATATCAGCTTTTACTCGCTCCATATTAGTAGTTTCAAATTTTTGCTTTAAAAGTTGTAGAAAAGTAAATGTAGTAAATTCTCCTTCTACCGAGTGAGATTGTTTTGTGCGTTCTTGTAAATGTTTAAAATCTAATGGAATAGAGTTACGAATATACCATTCAAAATCATACCAATCTCGTCCTTTTACTCTTGTTTTCCAATTTCGGAATAATAATGCATGCATTTTTCCTGCAAATAAGCATGGTTTTGTCATGCATCTTGTAACAAAAGAAAAGGGTAATAACTGAATTTTTTGTTCTGTAGAAAATTTTAAAGAAGGATTACTATCTACTTCTATTTTAATTTTTATTGTTCGTTCTGTTCTAAATTCCACATTATATATTTCCGTATTATCTTTTAAAAACGCAGATTCTATGTTTGTTTGAGCGGTTTTGTTTTTTTTAGTTATTACGACCTCGCGTCCCAATGCTATAAATTCATTTTGAATTGCATCAAAATAAGTTTCAAGCATAAAATCATCTTGTTTTTGTAATAATGTAAAATCCATATCTTCAGAAAATCGTGGTAATCCATGAAAAATACGCAAACACGTGCCGCCATAAAATGCTGCTTTATTAAAAAATCCACCTCTATACAAACCAGCAAGCGTTATTTGCTGCATCACTTCATGTGTGGCATTAATTCTATCGTCGCTGGTTTTTATTTCATATCGCGACATCATTTGATCAAATACGGTATTCATCTTGTAAAATTTCAAATAAAAATGTTAATTCCTTTTTTTATATCCATATTCAATACATTGATTTACAATACCTAAACGAAGATTGTGTAGAGCCGAAAAATCTATACGCATATCTTCGATTAAATACTCAAACATTGCTTTTTTCGATTGAATTCGGTGTGTATAAAGCAAAATAGTATCGCAAAGTGCTTTTTCTGGCGATGCAATTAAATATGTGTATGTATGTTCAATTATGTTTTGAGTAATTCCTATAGAAAAATATTGCTGTGGAATAGTTCTATATTCAAATGTGCCAAATGGCGTTGTAAACTGTTTTTTTCTTTTGGTAGAAGCGGAATAATACGTAACAACACGTTCGGGAATAAGTCCATACAATGCAAGTGCTGTTTGAAATGATATATATGACGGACCATATATATGATTAGCAAGTAGTTGTTTAGAAATATCTACATGTACTAATTGCGGAGCATTTACATAAAGATTTTTTCTAATTCTAATAATTTCGCCTTTTTTTTCTAAAGAACTCACTTTATCTTTAGCTGATTTATAATCTCCTAATAGCGAAATTAAGGTTGCAGAATCAAATGGCACTATTCCAAATTGTGAAGCTATAGACATTGTATATTACATTAATTAATATGCAATATAGTACATTTTGCACACAAAATCGACTTTTTGTCGAAAATCCATACAAAAATTGCTATTTTCATTTTTGCTTCAATGCTACGCCTTCAAAAACAATGTATCTCCCCGAAGTGGATATATTCTGTGTAACTAAACGTTAATTTAACGAACTGTAGCTGCTTTTTTAACTATTTTATTGTACAAATCGCAATTCTACTCGTCTATTATTTGCTCGTCCTTGAGAAGTTTCGTTTGTATCAATAGGTTTTGAAAGTCCATATCCAACTATCTGAAACAAAGCGGCATTACAGCCTTCTGCAATAAGAAAATCTCGCACAGATTGTGCACGTCTCATAGACAAAGCTTTATTACTTTCAATCGTTCCTACATTATCGGTATGCCCCGCTATTTCAACCTTTTTATTATATTTTTTAATAATTTGTGCAGCTCTTCGTAATTCTGGAATTGAATGCGGGAGAATATCACTTTTATTTGTGTCAAAAAACAAATTATTTAAACGAACCGCTTCTCCTTGTTCTTGCATTTCTTGAAATGAAACAGCCGTAATATTCTGCACAACTGCTTGTATTTCTTTTGTTCCTGTTAAATCAATACTTTGAGAAAGCGGATAATATTTATTATCATGCACAAAATAGCCATATATTTTACCCTGCGGAAGTGCCACAATATAATTTCCATTTGAGGGGTCGCTTTGTGATTGTCCTATAATTCTTCCTGTTTCCAAATCCTCCCACACAATAGTTGCCGAAATAGGTTTTCCGCGTTTATCTGTTAAGGTTCCCGAAATAGTTGTTACCGCATTTGGACGAAATTTTTCAGGAAGGGTAACATAAAAAATATCATGTTCTTGCAAGCCAGGTTTTCGAGCAGCATAAAATGCATATTTTCCATCAGTTGTAATTCTATATCCCCAATTATCTTCGTGCGTATTAATTTCTTTACCTAAATTCACAGGTTTACTCCAACAATCCCAGCAAGTATCAGACAAACGCGTTGCCATAAACACATCTAATCCACCTAAACCGCCATGTCCATCAGAACTAAAATAGAGCGTTTTCATATCAGGATGCAGAAACGGACTTCTATCGGTGTATTTTGTATTAATTACTGGTCCTAAATTTTGAGGAGTTCCCCACCCATCGGGCGTACGCAAGGAAACATATATATCAGATTGATGTAAATACGTTCCGTGATAATAACGCACCACAAAACTAGGATCGGTATAATAATTATATCCATCATCACGAATTGATGAAAAAATGAGTGCATTTCCATCACTGGTTATCATTGCATCAGCACTCCATTGTGCATTATTAATTTCGTTAGAAACCGAAACTCCTTGTCCCCAACCATTTGCAAGTTTATTAGAAAAATACAAGGTGCCGCCTCTAAAAAAAATAAGTTTTGTTCCATCTGCGCTCAAACTTACTGGAGCATCATTTGTTGAAGGAGTTGAAAGTTCTCGAACTAATTTTGGAGTTTCCCATGCACCATCAACAAAATCACTCACAAAAATATCTTCAAGTCCAATGTTTCCGGGACGATTTTTCCCGCAAAAAAACATTTTTGAATTATCTATTGAAAGCACAGGCGAATACTCTCCTCCCTTTTCTGTATTAACATCTCCAGCTATTTCTTTTGCTTGAATAGCAGTATCAACGGGAGCAACAAGCAAACGTAATAAATCAAGTATTGGTTCATAATTATTGCCAAAATAACTTTGCACAGACGACACCCGTGCCAAAGCTCTATTCCAATTTTTACGCGTTACATCTTCAGATATAAGACGTTGCAATGCAACAAAAGCTTTATCATTTGGAGCAGCCATTTTAATATAATTTATATAATCGGCTTCTTTTTCTTGAATAAATCCACGATGCAAATCAAGATTTTCACCAATTTCGGCAATACGAATATCTCTTTGTACAATTTCTTGAAATGGAATACTTTTCCCAAATTCATGCACAAATTTCATAAGAGTTATATATTCTCCATCTATTGTAAGGGCTTTATAATATTCATATAAAGCATATTTATAATGTATTGATTTACTGTGTTCAACAATTTCACGTAACATTTTGAGAGATTTTTTTTGCTTTGCAATTTGCACCATTGCCTCAATAGCATATTGTGCCTTTTCAGTTTTAGGATATTTTTGTACATATTCAAGATACCTTTCATACGTCCCATCTTTGGTTATCTGTTCAAAAATCACTGTGTGAAACAATATTTCAGCTTCTTTATATTCATCAGAATCAGGATATTGTTCCATAAATTTTTTATATGCCTCAAGAGTATTAAGCGATTTTGCATGAGCAAATTCAATTTGATTTCTCTTTTTAATAGCCTGCGGAATTTGAACAGCTTGTATGTACGTGGTTATAAACAGATTATATGCAGCCACAGTATTTTCGGACACAGCCTCATCAAACGCCATTGTATTTCGCAAAACAACAAGAGAATCTTGAAATTCTACAGGCATATTTGAATAGGTGTTTATAAAATGATTGAGTTCTGCTATCGTTTTTTTGGTATGAGCAAGCGTTAGAATCTGCTCACAAAGTGCAATAAAATCCTGTTGTATAATATGTTCGGTAAGTGGAATTTTTGCGTATCTATTTTTATCAAATTGCTGCGATAAGTTATAAAATTTTTGAGCGTTTTGCAAAGATTCATACGCAGCATGTATATCATATATGGCAAGAGTATCAATTGCATACGTTTTTCCAAGCACATGATACACCAAAGGATTATTTTTTTGATGTTCAAGATATTGCTGAGCTTTTGTATGAGCTTCGGAATAGTGAGAATTTTGCAAAAGTGAATACAATTCTATTTGAGAATATAGCTGTGATGGAGAAATAAAAAACAGCAAAAAAAGCATACATATATATAATGTATTTTTCATACAAAGTGTTTTTTTAAGAAACGTACAATCGACACAACAAAATTACACATAATATTCACGAACTTGTTCAATTAAATGAGGAATGTCTTTTTCGGTAAGGTCTTTTGTGGGAATTGGAGGTTTAAACGCAACTGTTACCGTAGTTGGTCTAAAATTAAAATTTGAAACAGGCCATGCAACTGCAGAATTAGTAATAACTACTGGCACAATAGCAAGGTTTGTGTTTACCGCCATTTTAAAACCACCCCGTTTAAACGGTCCAATAGCACCAGTTTTGCTTCGTGTGCCTTCGGGAAAAATAGCAATATTTCGTCCCTCTTTAATAAACGAAATAGCCTTACGCATACTTTCAGTAGATTTTTGGGCACTACTACGATTAATAAAAATCATATCTATTTTTTTAAGCATATACCCAGTAAAAGGATTGGTTCGCAATTCATCTTTTGCAATAAAATGCAATTTTAATTGAGAGGCTTTAAACAAACACGCAATATCAAAATACGAAGAATGATTTGCCATAAAAATATAATGCGTGTTTGGATCTAAATTTTCTCGTCCTTCGACTTTGATTTTTGTTAATAAAATCCATGCTATACCTGTTGACCAAACTTTAATTGTAAATTTAAACGCACCGTTTTTAGTAGCAAATGTTCCTATAATATACACCGTAAAAAGTGTCCACAAGGCTAATAAAAGCAATTGAATAAAATTTAGTAGTATCATGCTAAAAGCAATTTTTTTTAAATATTTTTACAAAGAAAATAAAAATAATGAAACTAATGACAATAGATAGCGAACGAGGTACACTATTTTTACTACCTACTCATTTAGGCAATACAAATATACACGAAACATTTCCTCAAACAAACAGCGAAATAGCGTTACACATACATCATTATATTGTAGAAAATATTCGCACGGCTCGTCGTGCACTCAAATTGCTTTGTCCACGTATTTCAATTGATTCATGCACATTTTATGAACTTACACGGCAAACATCGGCACAAGAAACAGAAAACATGATTGCACCTTTACGTGCAGGACACGACATGGCAATAATGAGCGAAGCTGGAATGCCCTGTATTGCCGACCCGGGAAATGTAATTGTGGCACGTGCACATGCTCTTTCTATTCGTGTTGTTCCGCTTATTGGTCCAAGTTCAATTTT
>JAAYPM010000019.1 GCA_012519815.1 Bacteroidales bacterium | reverse complement strand
TTTTATTAATAATCCCGATGCAGTAACAGGTGCAACTGAAAAAAAATAATTATTCTATAATTTTGATAAACTACAATATATGAATCAATTTAAAAATTTTACCAAAGGATTAATTAAGGAAAACCCAGTGTTTGTCCTTCTTCTTGGTATGTGTCCCGTGTTAGGAGTAACCTCTTCGGCAATAAATGGTATGGGAATGGGGCTTGCTACCGCATTTGTATTGGTAATGTCAAATATGGCAATAGCTCTTATTAAAAATGTAATTCCCGACAAAGTGCGTATTCCCGCATTTGTGGTTGTTATTGCATCATTTGTTACTGTTGTAGAAATGGTTATGGAAGGTTTTTTACCTGATTTATATAATCAATTAGGTTTATTTATACCACTTATTGTTGTAAACTGCTTAATATTAGGTCGTGCAGAAGCATTTGCATCAAAAAATAATGTGATAAGTTCTTTTTTTGATGGATTAGGAATGGGATTAGGATTTACTTTAGGGCTTGTAGTATTGGGTGCAACTCGCGAGATATTAGGTGCAGGAACCATTTTTAATGTGCCTTTTGTAGGCGAAGATGCAAATACGTTATTATTATTTGTATTGCCTCCAGGTGCTTTTATTGCATTAGGGTATTTAATAGCTGGTATTAACCAATTGAAAAAAGTAAATAATTAAAAATTGCAACAATGGATTATGTATTAATTATTATTTCGGCTGTTCTTGTTAATAATATTGTATTAGCACAGTTCCTTGGAATTTGTCCCTTTTTAGGCGTTTCAAATAAAGTTTCAACAGCTCTTGGTATGTCAGGTGCTGTATTGTTTGTAATAGTTCTTTCAACAATTGTTACGTATCTTTTAAATCAGTATGTATTGCTTGCTTACGATTTAGCATATTTGCGTACAATATCATTTATTTTTGTTATTGCTGCACTTGTGCAAATGGTTGAAATTATTCTTAAAAAAATATCACCCGCATTATATGAAGCCTTAGGAGTTTTCTTACCACTTATTACAACAAACTGTGCTGTGTTGGGACTTGCATTACTTGCTGTGGGTATGGAAAATGCAAGTTTGTTAAAAGCGGTATTGTTTTCTGCTTCTAATGCTTTAGGATTTGGTTTGGCTATTACATTGTTTGCGGGAATACGTGAACAGATACATTTTACCGATATACCGCAAGGAATGCAGGGAGCACCTATTTCTCTTATAACAGCAGGACTACTTTCAATGGCATTTATGGGATTTGCAGGATTAGTGTAACGAACATTGAATTAATACTTCTTTATTTTGACTTTTTCTTTATTTGATTTGTTATGTTTTATAAAGAGTTTAGTATCAATAAGGAACTAATTGTATTCGTTATTTATCAAAAATCATTTTATTATGAGAGATGCCTTTTTGTAAAAAACAATTCAATATATAATTTTTAAAGTATGCATAAAAAGTATTACTTTGCATTCTTATGTATTAAAAAAGTATAATTTCGTATTGTTTAAATTACATTGAAATGAAAAAAATAAGTTCGTATTTCTTTTTTGTGGCAATTATTTTGTTTTCGCAATGCTCAAAAGATGGTAAAATAAACGTATTTAGCGTAAAAGACGACATTGCGTTTGGTGCTCAATTAGATTCAACAATTGTAAATAATCCAAGTGAATATCCTTTGTTACCTCGTACAGGAAACGAAGCTGTATATAATTATGTTGAGGGAATTATGAATCAAATTTTAGAATCGAATGAAATACATTATAGAGATGAATTTCCTTGGCAAGTTCGTATTATTAATCAAAATATTTTGAATGCATTTGCAGCGCCGGGAGGCTATTTGTATTTTTATACTGGATTTTTAAAATACGCAGCTTCCGAGGCGGAACTTGCGGGAGTTATGGCACATGAAATTGGGCATGCTGACCATCGACATTCAACAAATAGCTTAACAAAATTATATGGATTTCAGTTTATGCTTTCGGTGGTTCTTGGACAAAATCCTTCGCAATTAACACAAATTGCCAGCCAGTTAGCATTAAATGGCGTTGCTTTAGATTTTAGTAGAGATGATGAGTATGAAGCTGATGCATCGGCTGTAACGTATATTACCAGTATTCAACATTTGCGAAATTATGACCCAACAGCAATTGTCGATTTTTTTGATAGAATGAAAGCTGATAGTTTAACACAATCAAGTGGTTCGTTTGAGTTTTTAAGAACACACCCGTATGATGACAATCGAAAAGAAAAAATTTATGCCTTACATAAAAAATTAGGAGGAAATTCAGGAGAGAAGTTTGCCGCAGAGCATAATGCTATTCGTCAATTGTTGCCCTAAATAACAATATTTTATTTCTTAAAAATAAAATACACTGCAAGTATTAAAAACACAAACCCAATAAGGTGATTGAGGCGAAATGTTTCGTTTTTAAAAACGATCAGTGTAAAAATGGTGAAAACAACAAGTGTTATTACTTCTTGTAATACTTTTAATTCAACTAATGAAAACGGACCACCATATTCGCGAAAACCAATTCTATTTGCAGGCACTTGAAAAAAGTATTCAAATAAGGCAATACCCCAGCTAATAAAAATTATTGCAACAACTCCTAATTTATTAAACTTAGGTAATTCTGAAAACTTTAAATGTCCGTACCATGCAAGTGTCATAAAAATATTTGAAAATACTAACAAAATAATAGTATATAATCCTTTCATTATAATAAAAATAACAGAGAAATAGTAAGGAAAAAACCTGTATTCATATATGTTTTATTTGCATATAATACACGCACATTATCTCTTTTGTTGCTGTATTAAATCGCACATAATTTTATATTTTTCATACAGCGTAACATCTTCGGTAAGCTTTTGATGCCATTCAACAATGCGTTGTGTTTTAATAGAATCTAAACCAACATCTTCAATAGTTGCAGGCATATATGGAGCTTTTATTTGTAATTGCGTTTTGTGTTTATTTGCTTGTGCATATTTCTCTGCAAGCTCGTTATCAATGTGTTTTTTTGCTCTATATTCATTAAGTGAAAGATTTATAGCAGAATCTTGACGTTTATCAGAAAGCCATGTTGAAGCATCTTGTATGAGAGCAAATCCAGAATCTTTTTCAACACGTTGTGCACTTAAACGAGCCAGTTTTCGTATGTCTAATTTTTGATTCCATGTTTGATATTTTTCTTTATCAATTTCTGTCCACGCCATTGGATAATCTAAATCTTTTTCACCTATTTCTATATGTTGATAAATATCGGGTAAAACAATATCAGGCACAACACCTTTAAGTTGTGTAGAACCGCCATTAATTCTGTAAAATTTTTGAATGGTAAGTTTTAAACTACCAAATGGTTTGTAATTATTATATGTTGATTCTACAAATCTATCAATATCAACAAATCGTTGTACTGTCCCTTTCCCATATGTAGATTGCGTTCCAACAATTACCGCACGCGAATAATCTTGCATAGCAGCAGCAAGAATTTCTGATGCAGAAGCACTAAATGAATTTACGAGTATCACAAGTGGTCCGTTGTATTGAATGCGTGAATCTTTATCATACAGCACTTGTTTGTCGGTGCCCACCATTACCTGTACAATTGGTCCTTTCTCAATAAATAATCCAGCAATATCCACAACTCCCGGTAATGAACCTCCACCGTTGTCTCGTAGGTCAACAATAATTCCCGAAATGTTTTCATTTTTAAGTTTTTCAATCTCTAAACGCATGTCGTCTGCACAATTCCTTCCTTTTCTGTCGTTCATATCCACATAAAACTGTGGTAAATAAATATATCCTATATCTCCTTGTGCAGGCGAATTAAAAATCGCTGATCGTGCATATTGTTCTTCAAGTTGCACTATATCTCTAACTATGGTAATATCCATAATAGTGCCGTCAACTTTTTTAACCGTAAGTGTAACTTCAGTTCCTTTTGGTCCACGAATAAGTTGTACAGCTTCATCTAATCGCATGTCGCCAACATCTACCGCTTCACCATTTTTTTGTGTGACTTTTTGTATTAAATCGTTTGGTTGCAAATCGCCTTGTTTCCACGAAGGACTTCCCGGCACAATGCTTACTACTCTAATATATCCATCTTTTTCAGAAAGCGTTGCTCCAATTCCTTCGAGTTTTCCAGAAATTCGAATATCAAAATCTTCTTTTTCTTTTGGTGGAAAGTAATTAGTGTGAGGGTCGTAGGCTGATGTAATGCAATTTGCATACGAACTAAAACGATCATCTTTTGTGATTTTTTCTAAGCGTTTAAAACGAGTTTCGTATCGTTTCCTGATACGCTCTCTCGCTTCTTTTTCTATTTCGTCAAATGTTTTTAATGTAAGAGTATCGTTTGTTTCAAATTCTTTTTTTTGATTGTTTTCTGAAACAACAATTTCGTCAACAACTTGATATTTTAAAAATTTTCTCCAAAAATCAGTAAGCTCTGCATTGTTTTTTACAAATGTTCGCTGTTCTGGATCAATTACAATTGATTCTTCAGTGTCATAATCAAGTGGTTGACTAAGTATTTCGGTGTACAGAGAACTCACAAATTCAATTTGATTTTGTAATAATTCAAGAGAAAGGATAAAAAAATCTAAGGATTGTTCTCGTAACTCATCATCAATTTTATGTATGTATGTCTCTAATATTGAATACTGTTCTTGCGTAAAATAAATTTTATTGTAATCAAGTGTTTGCATGTAAAGATGAAAAACTTGTTCAGAAAAAGTGTCGTCAATCGCTTTTGGCGAAAAATGTGCTGCTTGTAAAATTTCAATAGTTTTGGTTAATAACACCTCTTCTTTACGAGTATCATCAGAAAGCGAGTTTGATGAAAATAAGAGAACAAATAAAAGCGAGGATAATATAATTATGAGTTTTCTTGAATTTATCATACGTATGTATATTTTTAACTTTTTATAAATAAAGAACGAAAATAATACTATTTGTGTAAAAAACGTTTGTAATTGCTATAATATTTTAAAGTGTTTACATGTATTCTGGCATAGTTGTTGCATTTTTTTAATTCTAATCAATGTATTATTTTTGTTTGTCTAAAAATTACTGCTATGAAAAAAATAGGACTCATTCTTTTTTTTGGATTGTTTTTCGCAACTTCATGTACCTATTATGTTGCAGATGTTGTAGATGGAGAATCATTCTTTAAAGTTAATTGGAACGTAAGAGAACCTTCTTTTGTTGACCCAGGCGCTGTTATTCCTAATAGCTTTCGATGGGACACGTATTATAGAACATATCCCGGAACATACTTTTTTTACTATGAATATGATTATAGGTCTAATCGCGGTGTTGTTGTGTATCCATACGAAATTGAAATAGAGGTGTGGAATGAAAGGGCATCAAGAAATCACGATGGTAATAATGTATATTTTGAATTAGTGTTATTTCCTGATGGATATTTTGACTATTTTCATGACATAGAGCATAAAAGTAAAAATCTATTACACAAGCAAAATACTGTAACTTCTCGCACGTTTCTTGGCGAAAAAGTTGAAATTAAAAATGGAGTAGGTGTAAAATATTCATTGTATCAATTACCAGTTAGGCATAAAGAATAAAATAGGGAAATAGATTTTTTATCTAATACTTTGCTACTAAAGGAATACGCCGTCCAGAACCAAATGATTTTGACGATACGCGTAAAATTGGCGGTGTTTGAAAACGCTTATATTCACTTTGTTTTATACGTGTGAGAATTTCAACAACTATTTTGGAATCAAATCCTTGTGAAATAATTTCGTTAAGAGAACGATTCTGTTCTATATGTTGAAACAAAATAGCATCTAATATTTCATAATCGGGTAGGGTGTCTGAGTCTTTTTGATTGGGACGTAATTCAGCAGAAGGGGGTTTGGTAATAGTGTTGTTTGGTATTATTTCTTTCCGTGTGTTAATATATTCTGCCAATGCAAATACATCAGTTTTGTACACATCTCCGAGTATAGAAATGCTTCCGTTCATATCGCCATACATGGTGCTATATCCTATAGCAATTTCGCTTTTATTAGAGGTGTTTATTACAACATTTCCAAATGTATTACTTACTGCCATTAATAATAAACCTCGTATGCGAGCTTGAATATTTTCTTCGGTTACAGAAAAGGGTAAATCGCCAAATAAAGGATGTAAACTTTGACGAAATGATGTGAAAATGGGTGAAATAGGAACTATATCATAGTGTACTCCTAAATTTTCGGCAAGTTGTTTCGCATCTGCAATGGAATGATCTGGCGAAAATTGAGATGGCATAAGAAGAACCCGTATGTTTTTTGAGCCAATTGCCTTTGTTAGTAAAACAAGTGCAACAGCAGAATCAATTCCACCCGAAAGCCCCAAAGTGGCAGTTGTAAAATTATTTTTTGCGAAAAAATCACCTATACCAAAAATTAAGGCATTATGAATAGTTTCAATTTTATTATAAGGCGAAGCAACATCTCCTTGTTTCAGAAAGTCAACCTCTGTGTTTATAGTAGCAAAATCTTCTGAAAATTTTTGCAATTCACATACAATTTTTCCTTCGGCATTTAACACTTTTGATGCACCTTCAAAAATAATTTCGGCATTTGCTCCAACTTGATTAACATATATAATTGGTAATGAAAATTGTTGTGATATTTGTGGATTTATATATTCTTGATTATGAGCAAATGGAACAGCAGCTATATTAATAATCATTTCTGGTGTATGTTTCAGAAATTCTTGCATAGGTGCATGTGTCGTATTTATATTCCATATATCTTCACAAATAGTTATTGCAATTTTTTTGCCTTTAAACTCTAATAATTCAAATGTTTTGTTTTGCTCAAAATATCGCTGTTCATCATAAATATCATACGAAGGCAAAAGAGTTTTGTGGAATACGTTTGCAATACGTTTATTGTGTAAAAAAAGTGCCGAATTATAGAGAGGTTTTTCGTTGTCGTTGTTATTAATTGTAGGACAACCTATTATTGCAGCAATGCCATCACATTCTTGTGCTATGGTATATGCTGATTCATTACATTTTTCAATAAAATCACTCTGTTGTAACAAATCCATAGGAGGATATCCGCACACACATAATTCTGAAAACACAATTAAATCTACCTTATTTTGTTTTGCACGCTGTATGGCTGAAATAATTTTTTCGGTGTTTTTTTCAAAATTTCCTATATGATAGTTAAGTTGAGCAATTGCTATGTTCATTGATTATGATTTTTCTTTATATTGAAAATATATATCTAAAAGTTCTTGAGCTGCAACAAACGAACTTTTTTGTTGTTGAATAACTTTTTGTTCAGTAGCTGCTAAATGTTTTTGAATTTTTGGTGAAGAATAGAAATTACGTTGTAATTGCTCATGAATGCTTTCGTACATCCAATATTTCGCTTGTTGATTTCTTTTTTCTTCAAAAAAACCTGCATGTTTTGTTGTTGAAACATATTCTTCTATGATTTTCCATATTTCGCTCAATCCTCTTTTTTCAAGAGCCGAACATACCGTAACTTTTTGAGTAACTCCCGAGGGGTGGGGTGGAAAAAGGCTTAATGCTGTTTGATATTCACTTCGAGCCACCTTTGCTTTATCAATATTTGAGCCATCAGCTTTTGTGATTGAAATACTATCAGCCATTTCCATAATGCCGCGTTTTATGCCTTGCAACTCATCGCCAGCACCAGCAAGCATAAGCAAAAGGAAAAAATCAACCATTGAATGTACAGCTGTTTCTGATTGCCCAACACCCACTGTTTCTACAAAAATGACATCAAATCCAGCAGCTTCACATAAAATAATTGATTCTCGTGTTTTGCGAGCAACGCCGCCTAATGAACCAGCCGAAGGCGAGGGGCGAATATATGCATTTTCATCAACCGACAACTCTACCATACGAGTTTTATCGCCTAAAATACTTCCTTTTGTACGTTCACTACTTGGGTCAATTGCCAATACTGCAAGTGAATGTTTTTTTTGTGTTATATATTTTCCAAATGATTCAATAAAGGTACTTTTTCCTGCACCCGGCACGCCTGTAATCCCTATACGAATTGAGTTTCCCGAAAAAGGTAAACATTCTGTTATAATTTCTTGAGCAAGTTCGTAGTGTTCTTGTAAATTGCTTTCAACTATTGTAATTGCTTGACTTAGTAAAGTTCTATTTCCAGAGCGAATGCCTTGTACATAGTCTTTTGCTGTTAAAACTTTCTGTTTCCGCTTTCTGCTCTTAAATCGTGCAACTGCATTAGGATCTACGACAGGCGGTTTCTCAACTCCTCCTTTTTCTTCAAGATAACTGCGAAATGTACCGTCTTGATGTTCCATACTATCATTAAAATTGTTTCAATGCGAAGGTACAAAGTTTTCAAATATGTTTTACTCTAAAAAACAAAGATTTTAGCGGTGTTTTTTTGTTTTCTCTTTCTTTGTTTCCATAAAGATTAGGTGTTGGGTGTAGTAGTTAATTTTTTCTTAATAATTTTCATTTTAAATACAAGTGCTCCATTCACAAAAAAGTTTATATTTGCCAAAATATCAAAAATAGCTTTAGTTTTTCATGATATGAATACATCTTTTAAAGAATATTCACATTTAGATTTATCTCGTATTAACCAAGAGATTTTAACACGTTGGCTTACAAACGACACATTTAAAAAAAGTGTTTCCCTACGTGAAGGTTGTGATAATTTTGTGTTTTACGAAGGTCCACCATCTGCAAATGGATTGCCAGGCATTCACCATGTAATGGCACGTGCTTTAAAAGATATTTTTTGCAGATATAAAACAATGCAAGGTTTTCAAGTGCATCGTAAAGCGGGTTGGGATACGCATGGTTTACCAGTAGAACTTGGCGTTGAAAAAAGTTTGAATATTTCAAAAGAAGATATTGGTTCTAAAATTTCTGTTGAAGAATACAATCAAGCATGTCGCACTGATGTGATGAAATATACCAATGAGTGGGAAAATCTTACAAAACAAATGGGATATTGGGTTGATAGGGAACAACCATACGTTACGTATGAAAATACCTATATCGAAACTCTATGGTTTTTGCTAAAACAATTATTCGAAAAAAACCTTTTGTATAAAGGATATACTATTCAACCATACTCACCTGCAGCTGGTACAGGTTTAAGTTCGCATGAATTAAATCAGCCTGGTTGCTATCGTGATGTGAAAGATACAAGTTGCGTTGCTCAGTTTGATGTGATAAAAAATGATGCAAGTGCATTTTTGTTTGATGACGAAACGTCTGAAGTCTTTGTACTTGCATGGACAACAACGCCTTGGACTTTGCCTTCGAACACGGCTTTGTGTGTGGGACCTAAAATTTCATACGTAAAGGTGCACACGTTTAATCAATACACAGGAAATCCTATCACTGTAATTCTTGCAAAAGAATCTGTTTCAACATATTTTTCTCAACAAGGCGGCGATGCTCCAATGCAATATGAAATTGGAGATAAAGTTATCCCATATAGAATAATACATGAATTTTCTGGAGAAAAACTTGTTGGTATTAGCTATACACAACTTATAGATTGGGTGCGTCCTGATGGAAAAGCATTTGAGGTTATTACAGGTGATTTTGTTACAACTACTGAAGGTACTGGAATCGTACATATTGCTCCTACATTTGGGGCAGATGATGCTTTTGTAGCAAAACAACATGGTATTACAGGCTTGTATGTTGTTGATATTCATAAAAATAAATCTCCTTTGGTGGATAAACGAGGACGAATGTTCCCTCTTGAAGAACTTGATGCCGATTTTATTGCACAATATGTGAATCAAGCTGCATATGCTCCTTTTGCGGGTAGATATGTTAAAAATGAATATGACGAAACAATTGATGCTTCGCAAGCAACACTTGATGTAGATATTTCTGTTGAGTTTAAAATGACAAATCGTGTGTTTAAAATAGAAAGATACACGCATAATTATCCTCATTGCTGGCGAACAGATAAACCAATTTTATATTATCCTTTGGATTCGTGGTTTGTAAAAACACCACAGGTAAAAAATCGACTTATAGAATTAAATCAAACTATTAATTGGAAACCTGCATCTACAGGAAGTGGGCGATTTGGAAAATGGCTCGAAAATCTGCAAGATTGGAATCTTTCTCGCTCTCGATTTTGGGGCACGCCTCTGCCAATTTGGATTACCGAAGATTCATCGGAAACTATTTGTATTGGTTCAATTGAAGAATTAAAGAATGAAATTCAAAAGTCGGTAGAAGCAGGATTTATGGATGAAAATCCTCTTGAAGCCTTTGTACCTGGCGATTTTTCAAAAGAAAATTATAATGTGTTTGATTTACACAGACCGTATGTAGATAGAATTATTCTTGTTTCTAAAACAGGCAAAAAAATGTATAGAGAAACAGATTTAATTGATGTGTGGTTTGATTCTGGAGCTATGCCGTATGCTCAAATACATTATCCGTTCGAAAATAAAGAATTATTGCATCGCGTGTTTCCTGCCGATTTTATTGCCGAAGGCGTTGACCAAACACGTGGCTGGTTTTTTACGCTTCATGCAATAGCAACAATGCTCTTTGATTCTGTGGCATTTAAAAATGTTATTTCAAATGGCTTGGTACTCGATAAAAAAGGAAATAAAATGTCGAAACGATTAGGAAATGCGGTTGACCCATTTCAAGCCATAAAAGAAAATGGCTCCGATGCGTTACGATGGTACATGATAACAAATGCAGCTCCATGGGATAATCTTAAATATGATGCAGAAGGTATTGAAGAGGTAAAACGTAAATTTTTTGGAACACTTTATAATACATATTCATTTTTTGTATTGTATGCAAATCTTGACTCCTTTGCAATGCAATATCCCGAAATTGCTATAGAAAAACGTCCCGAAATTGACCGCTGGATTATTTCGTTGTTACATTCTTTAATTCAAGAAGTACAAGAAAGTTTAGACACATACGAACCCACAAAAGCTGGTAGGGCTATTCAAGATTTTGTGATTGACAATTTGAGTAATTGGTATGTGCGTTTGTGTAGAAAACGATTTTGGAAAGGTGAACTAACTGATGATAAAATATCTGCGTATCAAACTTTATATATCTGTTTAGAAACTGTGGCACTGCTTATGGCTCCAATAGCGCCATTTTATGCTGATCAATTATTTACCGATTTAAATACAATAACAAAGCGACATGCGGTAGAATCTGTTCATTTAGCTGATTTTCCACAAAAAAACACAACGTATATTAATAAACAATTAGAAGCACAAATGTTTGATGCTCAAACTATAAGTTCTATGGTTTTGGCATTGAGGCGACAAGTAAATATGAAAGTTCGGCAGCCTTTGCAACGAATTTTAATACCAGTGCTTTCGCAAAAATCGCGTGATAATATTTCAGCAGTAGCTTCAATCATTCAAACAGAAGTAAATGTGAAAGAAATAGAGTTTATCACAGATGCTTCTGGTATTTTAGTAAAAAAAATCAAACCGAATTTTAAGGTTCTTGGACCAAAATATGGTAAAATAATGAAACAACTTTCTGATGAAATAGCAACTATTACAAGTGATGAAATCTTTGCCTTTGAAAAAAGTGGTGAACATACCATTACTGTTGAACAGCAAAAAATAGTGTTGCATTTGAGCGATGTGGATATTATTTCTGAAGACATTCCGGGCTGGCAAGTTGCAAATGAAGGTAACTTAACGGTTGCACTCGATGTTACCCTTACACCAGAGTTAATTAACGAAGGTATAGCACGTGAGTTTGTAAATAGAATTCAAAATTTTAGAAAAGAATCTAATCTTGAAGTTACCGATAAAATTAATTTGG
>JAAYPM010000018.1 GCA_012519815.1 Bacteroidales bacterium | reverse complement strand
TGCCCCAACAGCCCGTACAGAGAGACCTATAGCCGCCGTTGTTTTTCCTTTTCCGTTTCCAGTGTACACATGGATATATCCTTTCATATTCTATTAGTTTTATGATATTAAAAAAACAATTGGTTGAATTAATTATATAGTATTGGAATTCGTTTCTGGCTCAAATTTTATTTATAATATATAACAATTATACGTTTTTGTTATAGAGTGTTTTTATTCACCAGCTTCTTTCAGTGCAATTAATTCAAGTTCTGGTGAAATTCTAAAATTTGTTTCTTTGATTTTTTCCAAACATGGTTTTATAGAAGGAATAACTCCATTAAGTTTTGCTCGAACAATAATTCCAATTGTTCCAGTAAAATCGACTCCAAGTTGATTCGCAATTTTTCTTGCTTTGTTATCGTCTAAAATAATTTTACTATGAGGAATTTCAAGAGCCAAAGCAATTGCACTTGATTCGCCTTTATCAATTTGAAGTTCTAAAAGTTGCTGTTTTGAAATATCTTTCACTTTTAAAATTTCAATCCAAATTGGTAATTCTTCTCCAAATTCATTTGCAATTTCGCTTGTAGTTATAATTGTTTGATAGAGTTTTTTCAGAATTTCAAGCTCTCCAATTTTAGAAAGAATAATCAAACAACTTGTGTCGGAAATAATGATTTTACGCATTGAGAACATCTTTAGAAAGTTCAGAACTTGGAAAATTAAATATTGAAACATCATATTTTCCCAATAATTCTGCAAATGCTTTTTTTGAAAGACCTACAAAATCAGCAGCTTGCCCGAGAGACAGCCTTCCTTGTTCATATAATTTGCTGGCAAGAAGCATTGTAAGCTGAAAATCATCAATTCCTAAATTATGTGGTATATTAAGCGTTATTGTTTTCATAACTTTTTATTATTTTACTAAATTTCAATTTATTACACTGCTTTTATACGCTTGCAGCCTATGTTTTGTTTATAAACAAATATACAACATTTATACATTTTTATTATAGAGTTAGTCCCTTTAAAATCACTAAATTTTATATCTGTATAATTTTATAATAATATCACATTCTCAATCCCGTACACAACGAACAGAAAAGCCATTATGCTTATTGTAGTGGAAACTTTCCACATCGCTAAAATCAGAGCCTACCCCCTTGAGCCATGCGTTATAGGTACAATATTCAGTAGCACTCCACCAAAAACTGTAGTTACCAATATTGTTGAAATTACCATTACTATAACGGGTGCCAGCTGGAAGGGCTGCAAAACCACTCTTATTGCGATACTCAGGAAAATCAGCATTCCCCACAGCCCCCTCAGATGTGCTATTCCTCCAACCGCTATCGTTAGATAGAGCCTTGGCAATTTTAACGCAGCCGCCACCTGTACTGCCATCGTAGTTGTAGCCATTATCAGCTAAATAGTTCTCCAACTCTATCCACTCCTCATCGGTTGGCACGTGCCAACCAACGGGGCAAAGTTTGCCTATATTTACAGCCTGCCATTTGTATAATGCACCATAAATGTTGCCATTATTTGAGTCGTTATCGTACCAGCAATAAGCATCTAAAGATAGATGTCCCCACTCATGAGCATCAATAATATTGGGTATATCTGTTCCATCATTATACTTTGTGGTTTTTAGGTTTTCGGCCATCCAAACTTGATTACCAATAATGACTGTAGCATAAACATTACCATCAATATCGGTAACAGTATTTTCTATTGATTGTTCCGTATCTTTTGGAACATCGTAGTTTTGAGTGAAATTTGTTGCTAAAAATAGTGAAAATACAGCTATCATACTTGCCTGAATCCATATTTTAATTTTTGCTTTTTTTGTTCATGTTTTTATCCACAAAGACTAAGTTATACACGAATTATTTTTTCACTGTAGTTGAATCTTGCATACAAAATCTTACTATTCTTTTGTTATAGAAAGAGTTGCCTCTTTTACACTATTTTCATTTTTTAATTTGTTTTTGTAACGATTTTGCATTGAATGATGAAACTATTTTTTTACCTGTTTTTTCTTCTATTTCCTTTCGTGTGTTGCCAGCTAAGGTTCTGCTTTTGGCGAGGGAATACTTTGTATCAAACGAAAAAGCTGCTCAGTATCAGCAACATCGGTATTATAAAATTTTCCGTCTGCTGATTGCATTTTCAGTTGGTTACAATTTGTAACCGACTGGTTTCCCTCTTTTGCAAGTCTATGCTTCAGCACTTTCCAATAATTTCTTGCACCATGCTGTGTAGCTTGTTCAGTTAAAATACCAATAACATCTACAATTGAAAAATACCATTTTTCTTGCTGCTTGTCCCAATGGGTGCGAACTTGTTTTTGTTCGAATAGTTTTACGGCGTTCTCTTTGTTCATTTGGCTTATAATTAGTTATTGCAAAGATAAAAAAAAGATAGAAACATACCGCTTATTTTTCAGAAAAATATAAGAGTGTGTTTTGTTATTATTTTATAAAAACAATCCTATACTAACCATTGCAAGATGAGCAGATGCGTGAGCAATTATCGCCGCTTCAAGTCCTTTTTTCCAGTAGAGCCAACCCAAAACAAGCCCACCAACAGAATTTCCAATCAGTATGTACGTCAACAACAAAAAACTTGGTTGAGACACAGAGGCATATACTACAGGAAAATGTCCAATGGCAAATAATAGTGTTGACAAAGCAATTCCAATCCAGTACGTTAGGTCATTAAGATTTTTTGTTAGTTTTGATGTTGCCCACACAACAAAAGTCATGAATCCAAAGCGTAGAAGCAATTCTTCTACAATACCGCCATATCCTAAACGAGCAAGTAATGTGAGTTCAAGTTTGTTTTCAAGAATTTTAAACTCTTCGGATAGCAATATTTTAAATATAAAGGCAACACATACAATTACAATTCCCACCAATAATCCTAATAAAACACCATATTTAACTTGTTGCACAAATGATATTTGAGAACGTTCAATTTTCAAAAGCGAGGAAATGGTAGGAACTGTTAAACGTACTTTATTGTAAAGTGCTGTTCCAACAATAACGGCAATTAATAAAAAAATAGTTGGTTGAATTAATGTTAAAAGCTTAATGACACATGGTGATAATTGTGCAATTTCTTCTGGCAAATTTTCAAGCGGTAATGTTACTGTCAACATTGTTAAAACTCCCAGAAATCCGAGAACAAACAAAGTTACTCCTAATTTTATTTTTCCGTTCATGTAATTGTTTTTCAATTAATTATATAACATTATAATTCGTTTCATGCACACACAAATATACAACATTTACACATTTGTTACAGAGTTAATTCCTAAAAAAACACTAAATTTTACACACCAAACACATTACATATTTTTCTTAAAAAAAGAAAACACGAAATATTCATCAAAAAACATGTTAAATTGTATCTTTGTGTTTTATGATGAAAATAGTATTAATTATATGTAATGCATAAAAACAACTATCAATGAAATTGTTTTCTTTTTTTATAAAACAAGCAAAACCTCGTGGATTTGAATACATGCCACGTTATTCTGACCCTGAAAAAACAGCAAAAGAACAACGGCGAAAACGCATAGAACAAGAAGTGCTACGAGAGCGTGGCGAAACTGTTTCTGACGAAGAGTATGTGCCCAACATTCGTGGTCAGTTTAGAGCTGTAAAAGAAAAAAACACAGGTGTTATTCATAAACGTAGTAATAGAAAATTATATATTTTCATTGTTGTGTTATTTTGTGCATATATATTATATAAATTTTTATAAATAGTAAAAACATACATGGCAGATATTATTCAACTTTTACCTGATTCTGTAGCCAATCAAATAGCGGCAGGCGAAGTTGTACAACGCCCTGCGTCTGTTGTAAAAGAATTAGTAGAAAATGCTATAGATGCTGGGGCAACCGATATACATATTACTATTGTAGATGCTGGACGAACGTTAATTCAAATTGTTGACAACGGTAAAGGAATGTCTGAAACCGATGCACGCATGGCTCTTGAACGCCACGCAACGTCAAAAATTCGTACTGCAAAAGATATTTTCGCTATTCGCTCTATGGGGTTTCGTGGCGAAGCTCTTGCTTCAATAGTTGCGGTGGCACATGTTGAACTAAAAACCAAACGAAAAGAAGACGAAATAGGCACTCACATTATAATAAAAGGGAGCGAAGTGGAATCGCAAGAACCTATATCGTTTCAAACAGGCACTCTATTTCAAGTTAAAAATTTATTTTATAATATTCCTGCTCGACGTAAATTTTTACGCACAAATGAAACAGAATTAAAATATATTTTAGCCGAGATATATCATGCTGCTCTTGGGCATCCACATATTGCTTTTACGGTATATAAAGATAGGGATTTACATGCAAAATATCCTGCTACTCACTTAAAACAACGAATTATTACCATTTTTGGGAAACGATTCGAGAAATCATTACTTTCTATTGAATCTGAAAGTTCTATTTGCAAAATTCATGGTTTTATTGGCACTCCTGATACTGCAAAAAAGCATAATTTTAACCAATATTTGTTTGTAAATAACCGCTTTTTCAAACAACGAAGTTTTCAAAATGCCGTTATTCGTGCGTATGGCAACCTTATTTTGCCACAGGAATATCCGCCGTTTTTTATTTTTATTGAAGTTGACCCAGCACACATAGATGTGAATATTCACCCTACAAAAACAGAAATAAAATTTGTTGACGAATATAGTATTAACAGTATTATTGAATCTGCTGTTAAGTATTCTTTAGGAAAAAGCAATATTGTACCATCGCTTGATTTTACGGACGACACCGATTATAATGACATGTTTTCGACTCCCCAAAGCGAAATAAAAGCTCCTTCGATACGCGTCAACACCAATTACAACCCATTTGCATCACATAAAGCAGATGTAAAAAATTGGGAGCAATTATTTGAGGATTTCGAAAATCAACCCGACCCCGATATTCCAGAACAAACATTTGCATCGGCATTACATCTTGAATCATCAGAACCACATGTACCAGAAGCCACTTGTTTACAGATTCAAAAAAAATATATAGTAACACAAGGCAAAACAGGTTTGTTGTTAATAGATATAAAACGTGCCCATAGCCGTATTTTATTTGAGCAGTTTTTACAACAAATACAAACAAGTACGCACGCAAGTCAAAAAACATTATTACCAATTCAAATAGAAGTTACCCATAGCGAATGTGTCATTCTTAAACAAATACTGCCAGAATTACAGTCTTTAGGATTTGATATAGAAGAATTTGGTTCGCAAAGTTTTGTGATTCAGGGTTGTCCATCGTCTTTAGAAACCACTCATGTGGAATCAATTATACGTGATTTTATATACGATTTTAATGAAAATCATACCAATATCACAGAAAAGATGTACGAATCGGTAGCAAAAAGCATGGCAAAAACATCGGCACTTTATAGAAATGTACATATGCAACAAGATGAAATGCAGGTATTTATATCACAACTCTTTCAATGCGAATCGCACAGCTTGTCAGCCGATGGTAAAGTGGCAGTTGTTTTGTTAGAGTATGATGAAATTTTTAAAAAATTTAATTAATCATATATGAATTATTTTCGTCCCTCAGGATTTTCGATTTTACCTCCCGTTGTAAAAAATTTATTGATTTTAAATATTGCCATGTTTGCAATTACTGTATTTGCAGAACATGTATTTCAAAGCAACCTTTCGAGCAGCTTAGGTCTTCATTATATAGGCTCAGCAAATTTTAAACCTGTGCAATTTGTAAGTTATATGTTTATGCACGGCAGTTTTCCGCACTTATTAGCCAATATGTTTGCCCTATGGATGTTTGGCAGTGCCATAGAAAACGTATGGGGACCGCAAAAATTTTTGCTTTTTTATTTTATAACCGGCATTGGAGCAGGAATTTTACAAGTACTTTTTCAAGCATTTCAATTAAGCGATATTCAAAGTGTTTTATCACCCGAACAGTATGAAGCTGTTATGACTGAAGGTGCTCAGGCTGTAAAAAAAGGGATGAATTTTACAAATCCTTTGTTAGCAAAGTATAATGCTCTTATAAATGCCCCAACAGTTGGAGCTTCGGGAGCAGTGTTTGGACTTTTACTTGCGTTTGGTATGCTTTTTCCCAACTCACAAATTTATTTATTTATGATGCTTCCAATAAAAGCAAAATATTTTGTATTAGGATATGGTTTATTAGAATTACATATGGGTATTCAAAATAATCCAGGCGATAATGTTGCTCATTTTGCTCATTTAGGAGGTATGTTATTTGGATATTTACTTATTATGTATTGGCGAAAAAAAGGCACGTATTTATGAAAATTTGGAACGATATTATACAAGAATATAAAAGAGGCACAAACCTAACGCGTGTAATTTATAGTAACATTGCGGTATTTATAAGTTTGCATATATTACGATTGCTTTCTTGGTTATTTGTGAGTAATTCAAGTTCAACTGTATTGAATTTTATAATAGCAAATATTCAAACATATTTGAATCCTTATATTTTAATCACAAAACCATGGACGGTGTTTACATATATGTTTACGCATATTAGTTTTATACATTTACTCACCAACATGCTTATGCTCTATTGGATGGGGCGTATATTTATAGACTTATTAAACGGAAAACGTTTTGTTGCCATATATTTATTAGGTGGCGTTGCTGGAGCAATTTTTGCCGTGATTGCATATTCAATTATACCTGAATTTCAATCTATTATAGCTTCTGGAAACGCAATTCCAATGATTGGAGCATCGGCATCGGTTATGGCAATTGTTACTGCCATTGGCACATACGTCCCCGAGTATGAAGTACATCTCATGTTTTTTGGAAAAGTAAAATTAAAATACATTGCAATTGTATTAGTGATAATTGACATCCTTATGTTACCCGAAGGAATAAATGCCGGAGGAAGATTAGCACATTTAGGAGGCGCTTTGTTCGGATTTTTATGGGCACAAAACATAAAAAAAGGAGTGGATATATCTAAATGGTTTATGAACATAATGGATACAGTAGTTACATGGTTTAAACCACAAAAAAAAATGCATGTATCGTATAGAAAGCAAAAAAACAAAGCAAAAAAATCATCATCGTATGTTAATTATCAAAACGTTTCGCCATCAAAACCCAAATATGATCAAAAACAAATTGATGCAATTCTTGATAAAATAGCAAAATCAGGATACCAAAGTCTCTCGGCAAAAGAAAAAGAAATTTTATTTTCATCAAGAAAATAATATATTTACAAGCATGAAAATCATACGTTTTTTGCTTCTTGCACTCAATGGAATTGCTGTAATACAATTATTATTAACGTATTGCACCTATTGTTTTTCGCCACATACAATATGGTATTTTGAATTTATAGCACTTGGATATCCTGTATATTTAGTAATAAACATAGGGTTTATAGTATTTTGGCTATTCACAAAACAAAAACGGCACGCCCTTATTTCATTTATTTTCATAGCATTAGGGTATAACACTTTGTTTTCGTTTATACAATTTGGTACAACAAAAAAACCAACTAAAGACACCGATTCGTTTACCCTTATTACATATAATGTTGATGCATTTAACTGCAAAGGTTGGAAAAACAGACCAAAGGTGCAAAAAGATGTGTTTACGTATCTACAACAAGAGCAAGCCGATATTATATGTTTTCAAGAATTTCATTACGACACAAAAGAATCGTTTAGGCTACTCGATAGCATTATCAAAAATTTTAACATGCAGCATAAAGCCATGTATCATTTTCATTCTATTCCCAGACGATATTTTTATGGCAACATAATCCTCAGTCGTTTTGAAATTGTGAATCAAGGCATTTTTGAATTTCAAAAAAAAGGCAATTCAGGCGTATGGGCAGACATAGTTATTGAACATGATACTGTTCGTATATTTAATGTGCATTTAGAATCGTATCGATTAACACCTCATAACATTTCCACTATTGAAGATGGAGTGCATTCGCAAAAACATCACGTAAAAGAATATTCATCTATTACAAAAAAAATGCGAAATGCTATAAAAAACAGGTATGTACAAACCGAAGAACTCATTGCATTTTTTGCACAAACACCATACAAAATATTTCTTTGTGGAGATTTTAACGCACCGCCATATTCAAACACATACAGAAATTTAAAAAAAGCATCGCATACCAAAGATGCTTTTCTATCGGCAGGACATGGAATTGGTGGTACTTTACATTGGAATTTACCCTCAATTCGCCTCGATTATGTATTATATCCTAAGCAATGGAAAGCTGTAGAATACCGTTCAAAAAAACAAAATTTATCTGGTCACTATCCAATTTCTGTCAAAATTTGTAGGAATTAGTAATTTAATTATAGAAATTTGAACGCAAAATAAACAAATTTTTAGTATTTATATAATAGCGTCAAAACGCACTTTTTACACTATAAAAATGGACCCGTCTGGTAATCATTGGTTAAAGTCTCTTGTAAAAAACATGCATATCGTTATGAATGCACGTCATGCTATTATCAAAGAACTTTTATGCAAATACGAAACAGACGATGAATTTGTCCATTTTTACATTCATTCTTCAGGTTTATTTTACGGACACATAAACAACCATTTGTTATCAAAGTTTTCAACAATGAACACATGGAGTGTGGCCGACCATTATAAAGTTGCTCTTATTGAGGGAATGTTTGGAGCATATATATTTCGACATAAACATGATTTTTTACAATCGCACGATAAAAGTATATTTATAGAAAAAGCACTACAAAAAATTTTCGAATTTTATGTAGTGTTCACCATTAAGGAATCATATTATGCTCGTAGAAAACCACGATTTTCATATCGCAAACATTCTCAAATATTTGAACTCGAAAAAATCATTAATTTCCGTGTCAACACTCCTACGATGCTCAACAAAGGATTTTGGAAAGGTTTGCATTTTAATGTATTTTCATATTTAGATATTTTATTTTTTTTAAAATGGTTGCGTGGCGATTATTTATTTGACAAGCAAAAAGAAATTAAAACCACCATTTTACGTGCTATGATTTCCGCCTCGTTTGTTGATGAAAAAGAATCAAAACAAGACAATACAATTATTCATTATTTTATCGCTTCAGGAAACGTAACAGCTGATGTAGAAAAAGAGTTAGAACACGATATTGCACAAAAACTTCCTGTAAATTCTATACACATAAATTCTAATTTTCCTCCTTTAATACGTATGCTCATGTACGAACATGCGCTTATTGTATTATTGAACAATGCTATTGAAATTCAAGAAAAAAATCATTTTTTATCTCAACTTGCAGAATTATGTAATTTATCTGAAGACGAAACAGATTACAGCACCATGCTTGTAGAGAACTTTATAGTACACAACACAAAGCATATTTTATATTTGCGTCAAAGATTTCGCTTTGATTTTATTACAAATAATTTTGCAAGTAGATTTAGCACATTTTTCACCAAAAACAAAGCAAAAATCACAACAGAATTACAGGAAAGCAAGGAACTTATGGAATTATTATGGAAAGCAAAAAACGAAAAATTATCAGATGAAGAACGCGAAAAAGTAAAAAAACAGAGTATTGACCTTTTGCGCACCATTCCATCTCTTGCCATATTTATGATTCCGGGTGGTTCAATAGTATTGCCCCTATTATTAAAAATAATTCCCGAAGAAATACTTATTCCAAGTTCGTTTCGAAATTCTTAAAAAAACAGAGAGTGTTTCATACAAAAACAAACGAAATATCACTTCAATTTTCTATTTTTGAAAAAAAAAACAACATACAATGATAGACTTTACTCACGCACATATTGAAAAATTAGTAATTCATAAAATTGGTAATAAATCAACTGAGGAAGGCATTCAGCTTTCAAAATCAGAAATACTATTACACGACAAAAATATTTCGGATATTTTACTTACCTATTTTTCACATTCATGTAAATCAGAAGATTTTTACAAATTTAACGAGAGTGCAGAACAGGAAGAATCGGTACAAGCATCGGCACAACAAATATTTCAGAATCACCATGAATTTTACGTGCATTCGGCAAATATTGCACAACTTTTATATGATGCATCAAATCACCCTAATATAAAACCCGGAGAATTATATGTTGCCTACTTTACCGGCTGCGTAATTAACGACGAAGAAACAGATGCTGTGGGCATTTTTAAATCAGAAAACAAAGATTCGTACATAAAAATATATCAAGAAAACGATAGATTTGACGTAGAGCACGAGCAAGGTATTAATATAAAAAAACTTGACAAAGGCTGTTTAATTTTTAATTCAGACGCAGATTCTGGCTATATTCTTAAAATTGTTGACAACACCAATAAAAACAACGAAGCGGCATATTGGCGGAATGATTTTATTAATGCAAAAATCATTGAAAACAACTATTTTAACACGCAAAATTTTATGCAACTCTGTAAAAATTTCAGTCAAGAAATACTTACCGAAGATAACAATGTTACCAAACAAGAACAACTTGCTTTTATGAGCAAATCGGTTGATTATTTGAATAAAAATCAATTTTTTGACATAGAACAATTTAGCAATGAAGTAATTGGTAATGATGAAGTTATAGAGCATTTTACCGATTACAAGCAAGAGTTTGAAGAAGAAAGAAACATTACGCCACAATCTCATTTTGAAGTATCGCCCGATGCCTTAAAAAAGGCAAAAAAATATATGCGAAGTATTATTAAACTCGATAAAAACTTTCATATTTACGTTCATTCTCGTCCCGAATTTATAGAAAAAGGATTTGATCAATCTCGCAACATGCATTTTTACAAACTTTTTTTTGAATCCGAAAATTAATTTTTAATTAAAAAACTGTTAAAAAACACTCATCATTTCAAATAAAAAACGTATTTTTAAAAAAAATTAATATACATGAATATTCGGCATACATTCATACTTTTATTATGCATTTTCACCTTATTTTCGTGCACAGAAAAGAGTTCGAAAACAGAAACAAAATCAGATTACGTAAAAGCAGAAAAAAACCTTGTTGGTCTTTTTAACGGCAAAATATTTTGCATTCCTTCGCCCTATAAATTTGCACAACATATACTTAATTTACAACTGCCATACAACCCAACCATTTTAAATTCTACCGCACATAAATTTTTATACGAAAGCACATTTAAAAAATGCATTAATTTAGGGATATATGGTATTGATTTAGCGTATATTAACACCCACGAACAATCGACCGATGCACTTCAATATTTTTCTGCTATAAAATCCATTTCAGATGAAGTTGGCATTTCAGATGTATTTGATATTCAAACAATAGAGCGAGTTGAAAACAATATAGAATCGAAAGATTCTATGCTTTTTATTTTATCAAATAAATACCGAGAAATTGACTTGCTTTTAAAAACAGAGAATCAAAAAAACTTAGCAGCTCTTATTTTAACAGGTAGTTGGCTCGAAAGTTTATATTTACTTACAGAACTCGAAAAAGAGCGTCCACATTCTCAAACACGCGAACACATTTCGGAGCATATGTTTTCGGCAAACAGTATTTTAGGTTTATTAAAACCGTTTTACAATACGGGAGAAGAATACAAACTTTTAACTGATAAAATTGTAGATATTTGCTATTGGTTTGATGGAGTAAGCTATGACTATACATATAGTAAACCTATTACCTATCCAGAAATTAAGCGAACTGTTTTTACAAGTAAATCAAGTATAAAAATATATCCCGAACATCTTGAAAATATAACAAAACAAGTAAATGAACTGAGAAATTCATTAATTAAATAACATATATGCGTAAAATTTTTACTTTTTTGATTCTTTTTTGCACTCTTCCCTTCTTAAGTTTTTCGCAAACGTCGAAAAATTCGCCTTGCGACACCTATATCACAGCCGAATATATTATCGACCCCCAATATCACGCAACACCTTTGCAACACGGTGAAACAAAGCAATTTACTATTACCTTTATAGGAGGCAATGTGTATAGATTAGCGGTTTCATCATCAACAGAAAATAATATACATTTTATGATTTACGATCAAGAAAGTAACATGTTATTTTCGAATGCTGATTTTAAATATGCACCATATTGGGATTTTGATGTTACCAACACCTTAGAATGTACAATAAAAGTATCATTAGTTTCACCACAAACAATTGAAGATTTTGCTACCATTTGTATTGGATTTAAACAATAATAGTACACATAAAAATTTATTAAGAAATGAGCGAACGCATTATTAAGGCACTTTTAAAACTTTTTGCTGTTTTTGCAAGACCCGATTCAAACACAACCGACCGACAAGGAGTTATAGAGCTATTTTTAGCAGCACAATTAAACAAAGAACTTGCTCGTTCATACTTACCAACATTTGAAGAAGAATATCAAGAAGTAGTTTCCGACATTCATAGAATTACCGAAAAAGCAGGTTCAAAAACAGGAGATGCATTAAAATATAAAATTGAAGCAAAATTAGCGGCTCGTATTCATAGAATATGTAACAATATTAATCAAGAGCTTACACAAAAACAAAAACTTTTTGTGCTTATAAGTCTATTAGAATTTATTAGTTCAAACACCGAATCTGAAATTACCCAAACTGAAAAAGATTTTTTAGATATTTTAGTTGACGATTTAAATATTGACACGAGCGAATACGGAGATTTATTCAATTTTATATTACATACGTTTGAAGAAATCCCTCAATCTTCCAATCTTTTAATTATAAACAACGATGAAAATTTCCAAGAATCAACGGTTCGTCACATTCTATCAAAACAGATTTCGGGGACTATAAAAGTATTTTATGTGGCTTCGTCAAATATGCTAATTTTTCGTTCAAAAGGAGTTGGAGAAATCACGCTTAATAGCCAGCCTGTTTTAGAAAATAAAATTAATTTTATAAATGTTGGGTCTGCAATTCGAAGCCACCAAATAAAACCTATTTATTACAGTCAAATTCTTAATGTATTTAATGTTGACAATTCGCAAGAAGGTGTAGTTTTTAAAGCCGAAGGCATTCGATACATGTTTAAAGGAGGTAATGTAGGACTTGAAAGTACGTATCTCGAAGAAGAATCGGGTTCGCTTATTGGAATTATGGGAGCATCAGGAGCAGGAAAATCGACCTTGCTCAATGTGCTTAATGGAACATATGCTCCCACTGAAGGAAAAGTAACTATAAACGGTATTGATTTACATAACGACAAAGAAGGCGAACTTGATGGTTTGATTGGATTTGTACCTCAAGATGATTTATTAATAAAAGAACTTACGGTATATCAAAACTTATACTACAACGCAAAACTTTGTTTTGACAATTTAACCGAAGAGGAAATTGTAGAAAAAGTTGATAAAGTGTTGCAAAGTTTAGGTCTTTTTGAACGAAAAAACAATATTGTTGGCGATGAATTAAGAAAAGAAATTAGCGGTGGACAACGAAAACGGTTAAACATTGCACTTGAATTAATTCGCGAACCTGCAATTCTTTTTCTTGACGAACCAACCTCAGGATTAT
>JAAYPM010000017.1 GCA_012519815.1 Bacteroidales bacterium | reverse complement strand
GGTCGTCATACACATCAATATACTCATCACAAGAAGCTTCTAATTCTTCAGAGGGAACATATCCACCTAATTTTTTGTCATATTCAACCGATTCATCAAGTCCTTCGTTATATGCAATTGCATATAATTTTTGTTCTAAATCCTCTAATTCAACATTATATGTATCGGTAGTATATGCTTGTCGCATCCATTCGCCTAAATACACAAGTTCGAGTAAATGATTAAGTTGTGCAGAAGATAATTCAATTGTTGCCATATTGTTATTTTTTTATACAAATTTATGTATTTTGCATGGGTTATCAATACATTATAAACAACAAAAATCTATGACAAAAATTATTTCGTACAATGTAAATGGCATACGTGCCGCTATTTCAAAAGGATTTGTTGATTGGCTTGCACACGAGCAGCCCGAAATTATTCATATTCAAGAAACAAAAGCTCTTAAAGAACAAGTTGACATTGAGACTATTCATGCTCTTGGATATGAAACGTATTGGTTTTCGGCTCAAAAAAAAGGATATAGTGGTGTTGCAACATTTACTAAATTAAAGCCTTTGCAGGTGATATATGGTATTGAAAATGATTTTTTTGATGCAGAAGGACGATTTTTGCGTATGGATTTTGAACATTTTACGGTAATAAATTCCTATTTTCCATCGGGCACTACGGGCGATATTCGTCAAGAAAAAAAAGAAGAATATCTTAGTTTAGTATATGAATATTGCAAAAATCTACAAAAAACACATCAACATTGTATTATTTCGGGAGATTTTAACATTTGTCATACCGAAATAGATATTCATAATCCACAGCGGCATGTACATTCATCAGGATTTTTAGCTCATGAACGTGCGTGGATTGATGATTTTTTAAACCTTGGTTTTGTTGATAGTTTTCGTTTATTTCAAAAAGAAGCACATCACTATTCGTGGTGGAGTTATCGTGCAGGCTCGCGGCAAAAAAATCTTGGCTGGCGTATTGATTACAATATGGTACACAAAAGTTTACAAAACAAAATAACACATGCCTCCATATTGCCTTCTGTGCAGCATTCAGATCACTGCCCAGTTGTTGTAGAACTTTCTCTATAAAATACTACATTACCAATCCTAAAGAAGCAATACTCACTCTACAAGAAGGTTCGGCAGAAATAATTGTGTCGGCACACGAAATACAGGTTGCTCCGGTAGTAATTACGTCATCGAGCAGCAACACATGTTTATGAGCCAACACTGAAGGATTTATTACCGAAAAAATATTTTGAACATTACGCAGTCGTTCTTCTTTTGATTTTTTTGTTTGCGTTTGCGTGTTCACGGTTCGTACAACCGCATTTGTTATATATGGTATAGACGATTGCTTTGAAAGACCTAAAGCTATATGTTCACTTTGATTATAGCCACGTTGTTTAAGTCGCTTTTTATGTAAAGGAATAGGAATTATACAATCTATGGAATCTAAAAATCCCGTTTTTTGTAATTCATTTGCAAACAGTTCGCCTAAAAACTCTCCCACATCGCTTCTGTTTTTATATTTTAAATTGTGTAACAGAGCCGCATATTTATTTTTTTTTGTGTAATAAAATAAAGCTGTTGCCTTTTCATACGGTATTTGCCCCCACAATACATCTTCAAGAGGATTTCGTTCTTGATTATGGAAATAAATACGTGGAATATCAATAAGGCAAGACGTGCACATAACACGCTCACTTACACGCAAATGCGAACCGCATACCGTGCAAATATCTGGAAAAAATCCAAATAAAAAACGTGCAAAAAATGTTCGTATCATTATATTTATTGTGCAACGCCCCCAATAATTCCTTGCGAACTTAAATAGCGTGCAATATATTTTCCAATAATATCAAATTCAAGATTCACCTCAGTTCCTACCACAAATTCATGAAAATTTGTTTGCTCATAAGTATAAGGAATAATAGCAACTTGAAAAGATTTTCTTTGAGAATTTACCACCGTAAGACTCACGCCATTTACTGTTACCGAACCTTTTTCAACTGTTATATAATCAGCTTGTGCTGGTTCATATTCAAACGTATAATACCAACTACCATCGGCTTCGCGAACTTCGGTACATATTGCTGTTTGGTCAACATGCCCTTGCACAATATGACCGTCAAGTCTGCCATTCATAAGCATACTACGTTCAAGATTTACTTTACTCCCAACCACTAATTTACCAAGATTCGATTTTAATAAGGTTTCTTGAATAGCTGTTACCGTGTACGTTGTATCGGTTTTTTTAACTACTGTAAGGCACACTCCATTATGAGCAATGCTTTGATCAATTTGCAATTCGTTTACAAAACTACACGATAAAGTAATATGAACGTTTTCTTTATCATGTTCAATGTTTGTAACAAGAGCATATTCTTCTATTATTCCTGAAAACATATATGTATTTTTTAATTTTATACAAAAAAGAGAAAAAGATTTTAGTTATCAAACCAAAACACGAACTTTTGTTTGAGAAGTAATACGTAATTGTAATAAATCAAGATGTTCTAAGAGTATAACACCGGGTTTTTTTCCTGATGTAAAACTTCCTATTTTTGATTGCATTTGTAATGCACATGCACCATTATAGGTGGCAGCTTGCAATAATTTTTCGAGAGTAAATGCTGGAAACGCATTTTGTAAACACTGCAATTCATCGAGTATAGAAAGACTTGTATTTGACGCTAAACTATCGGTACCTATTGCCATAGGAATAGCGTGCGTAAGAAACATTTCAACTGGAGGCAACAATGCATTTATATACATATTGCTTCGCGGACAAAGCACAAAAGTATATGAATCGCGTTCTCGCATCTGTTGTAAAAAAGCAATGTCTTTTTCGCTTGTATATATATTATGCACAAACAGAATATGTGCACAGGCTTCGAGTTTAGAAAGTGTGCTTTGCAAAGACGATTTTGCTCGAGAAACCAAATTTACATCACCATGATTTTTACGAATCATATCATATAACAAACCCGTTCCTTGTTGAAACAATTCATTTTCAGATTCATGTTCTTGATTATGAATTGAAACAGAATACTCATATTCTGCTGCATGTGCAGAAATTTTTGCTAATAATTTATTTGAACAAGAATACGGAGCATGAGGAGAAAGCGAAACACGATTTTTTATTGGATATGCACGAAATAATTCTTTGCCTTGTGTATATATTGGTGTAGAATCACGAAATAAATCAAATAATTCCACAAATGTATGATACGCTATTGGGCTTTGAGCTTTCACAGGAAATGAATCAGCAGAATTTGAAATATCTCCTACCGCAACAATACCTTGTGCAGCCATATACTCATCAGCTTTTTTACATGTTTCTAACGAAAATTTTTGTGTAATACGCGTTTGTGAAACCGCCGACACAAAGGCAGGCAATCCAGTACCCTGAGGAATATGCGATTCTAAATGCGATAATTCAAGATGACAATGTGCATTCACAAAACCTGGACATAAAATTCCATTATAAAATTCCACTCCAGCTTCTTCTTTACTATTTTCGGGCAAATCAACAACAGAAACAACTTTAGAATTTGACAATACAAGCATTGCGTTTTTACGCAAACGAAAACCATCAAAAATATACTGTGCTCGTATTTTTCTCATATCATTTTTTTGTTTCTGTTTCATTTGAAAATTCAACATACGTATATGTTATGTTTACAGATTGTTCTGTTGCAGAAAGAGGTGAAAATGTTTTTTTTGATAAAAACAAACCACATGAAGGGCAATAACTATGATATTTTGTAATTTCCGAACCGCAGGCAGGGCAAACATTTGGGTTTTTAAACCATGCCAATTGTTCTTGCGACAAAAAATCATCTACCGTTTCACGAACACGAATTTGATTGTAAATTCGCGAACATAGTGATGAAAAAAATATATAATGAATAAGATAAAAAACAACTAAAAAAATTGCAGAAAACCACATGAAAAACGAAAACGAAGTGTACGAAAACAATGCAGCACACAATATAACAAAAACAGATATTGCTATAAAATTTTCGCTCTCAACACGAAATCTACATTGCAGCTTTTCTTTATTTTGTTTGCAACGCACACGCACCTTATATGGAATATAAAATAAGTGACGAACAGTAAATGTAATAGTAAATTCAGAAGTAACAACATCTTGAAAACGAGAAAGAATATATGAATATAACACAGAAAAATACTGTTCTTTGAGTTCAGATAAATCAGTAGTATATTGAAACACAAAAAAAGAGAAATGTGATTTTGTTATATTTTTTGTGCTATTTCTGTTGATTTGCATTTATTTTTTTTTGACGCACACTTTCTAATTGTGCATTTACTGTATTAAGAGAATCTAAAACCATTGAAAAAACATCTTTTATACCACCATATATGGTATAATATTGCACACTTTCTCTAAAAAGACTATCAGACACGCCATGTTTTTGAAAAATCACGCTGTCATAATATTCTTTTTCTAATGAAATTTTTTCGCGTGTTTCATTATTGTGCGAATGTATTGTTCCGTCAATAATGTGCATATCTATAAGAATAGATGATAATTTTTCTTTAGAAATCACCTCATTAAAAGTTGGAGTTTTTTGTTGCGAACATCCTATCAAAAACATGCCTACACAACAATAAAAACATATATTTTTCAAATAAAATTTCATGGACTATTTTTTATTAATACAAATATGATACGATATATGCAAAATCACACATGTTTATTCATCTTTTTCAGCAAAACGAATTCCAACAACTATTTCATGCGATCCAAATGTATCTTTTCGTAAGGCAGAATATGTTATATCATATGCATATGCAAATTGCAAAATATCTCTATAATTATACGCCATATACATAACGCACGCACCTCCGGTTCGCACATGTAAACCAAGCCACGCAATAGAATTATAAGAAACATGTGCACCAGCTTCAAATTGCAAAGGAGTGGCTGCTGTTTTTCGTATTATTGCATGAGGTTCAAGAGAAAATTCAGTTGAAATAGTATATGTATATCCACCTAATATTGAAAGGTGCGAATTTAGTTTATTACGCGTATCACTTTTAAGATATAAAGAATCGTGTAGCATTTGAATTTTATTTCCAAATAATTGTTCAAAACTAACCCCTGCGTAAAAATTTCTATCATACACATACATTCCAAATGTAGCATCTGGTTTTATTGAATTATATACTTGTCCGTCAAAATTATATTCCGTTTGCAAAAACGTAACTTTAGTCAAATCAACCGTATGTTGCATAATGCCACCTAACAAGCCAAACGAAAGTGTAAGTGTGCGAGAAAGAGGAACAGCATAGCTATACGCACCATATACTGCAAATTTTGAAAGAGCACCTTGACTATCGTTATACACAAGTCCCCCCCACCCCATAGGCAAATGAGCATGTGGTCCGTAAAAACTTAAAGAAGAAGTAACAGGAGCGTTTTCTATACCCACAAATTGATAGCGAGAATTTGCATACGCCTGAAAATAGTCGTCAACGCCAGCGTATGCAGGATTTATTATAAATTTATTATATGCAAAAAGCGAATATAAGGGTATTTGTTGTGCATGCACATTTATGGCACACACACATATACATATATATACAATAATTTTTTTCATTTCGCCTTACTTAATATAATATAGAAATAGCTCCTGCTTTTGGCGGAGTGTTTTTTTGATCGTTATACTCAATAATATAATAATACGTACCCATTGGGAGCAATTCTCCTTTTTTATTTGCTCCATTCCATGGATTTTTATAATACACATCTTCGTTTTGATACACTTTTGTTCCCCAACGCGTATACACTTTTACCGAAGCATTTGGACAAGAATAAAGATACGGAATTATCCAGACATCATTTTCCCCATCTCCATTTGGTGTGATGCCCGAAGGCACAAACACATCAGAAAACACATGTACAAAAACAGAATCAGACTCTATACATTGATTAGTTGTGGTTGCATGAGCATAATAATAACTTGACACAAGTGCCTGAATATTTAACCCATACATACCACTTGCGTTATAGGAGTTTTCATTGGTTATTGTATCTTGTATTTGTCCTCGTCCTGTTTTAGTAGTATTTGCCGATTCCCATTGTATTGAAACATAGCCATCTTCAAGAGGATTTTTTGACAAAAACCACGGAACTTGCGAAGGCTCAATAGTAACAAAATCTTCGAGAAACACAAATACAGAATCTCCTTGTAAAAACAGTCCTGAATTATCAAACATGTGCAACGAAAATCCAATAGAATCAAAATGCGAAATAGAAAACTGTGCATTACGCGATTTACAACCATCAAATTCATAATACATAAGCACCCGAGAACTATCAGAAAAATAATGTGTTAAAGGATTTGCCCAAATTATGTTATCAGAAGTTGAAGATAAACGTGCAGTTGTATTGTGCGGAGTAGAGAGCCATGTATATTTTTTATTCGTGAGCGTTGGAGAATATCCACTCATAATTGATTCAAAACTCTGTGCTTGTAATTGCAAGGAATCGCCAAAACAGATGGTAGTTGCAGATTCATCTGCTGACACAACACTACTAATAGTAGGATTTAATTCAATTTCCGAAACAATTTTTCCTGCATATATTCTACTAACACATTCGTTTTTACCTTGAATATTCACATAATAATCACCAATTGGAAGATTTTCTGCTTTTTTAGTTGTTTGTTGATATATATCTTCCCATACAAACGTAAAATCAGAAAAATCGGTGTATTCCGCATTTTGTGTTGTAATTTTTGTAATTTCTATACTTCCATTTGCCGCACGATTTTTCAAATCATCATCAGAATAAAAATCACAATGCGTGTGAGTTAACACCGTGTCAATAGAAACAACTGTGGTAGGATATGTGTAATTTCTAAACACCTCGTAACACAATCCAAGAGAATCGAACACCGTAAAGAAATATTCCCCAGCGGGCAAACCCGTACGCGACACATTTGTATGTCCATTATACCAAGTAGTTGAGGAGGTTTCATCATGCCATCTAAATTTATATGGCGGATTATGTCCAATAATAGTATCAAGCACAATGCTTCCTGTATGAGATATTGAACCACAACCAGTAATTTGCACCGTAAAATCAGCTGTTATTGGTCCTGGACTATTAAATTCATACGACACCGTGTCACTTACACACGAGCGACTATCTGTAGCAATTACATGAAACATACCCGCCGAAACGTACGAAACAGCATTTGTTTTTGATGATAAAACAACACTATCTTTAAGCCATTCAAACACATAAGGAGCATGTCCACCTGAAACATTTGCAGCAATACTACCAGTACCATTATTACAAAAAATTGATTCTGTTTCTACAATAGACATTGAAATTGGAGCGGGGTTGGTAAGTGGAGCAAATGTATATGAAACAGCACATTTTTTACTATCAGTTACCGTAACCATATACGTATTTGCAGGTATATTTTCGGCTTTTGGACTATTAAGCGTACTTGCATGACTCCATGTATATGTAAACGGAGCAAATCCATTTGTCATACCTATTTCAAGAGCACCATCAGCATCATCAATACAAGAAATGAGATGCCTATTTTTTTCAAACAATGAAAAATCAGAAACATCATCAACCTTTGCACTATCTACAACAACACAGCCATTGCCATCGGTTATAGTAACAGAAATATATTCAGGCCATGCATTTGGAATTGTTTTTCCCACAACACCATTTTCCCATATAAATGAATACGGAGCGGTAGCACCAAGCACCTCAACATGCATAATTCCTGTAGAATCCTCACAATATGAAGGTTGGTCAACAATAAAGAATGTACGCAATTCAGAAGCTTGTGTGATTGTATAATTTCGAATTTCCTCGCACACACTTAAATCTTCAGAAACACGTAATTCAACTGTTCCAGCCGGCACTTGTGTTGCCAAAGGTCCAGTTTCGCCATGCGACCAAGAATACGTATATGAATCACTCACACCACCAGATGCAACAACTTCAATCACTCCTGTGGAATCGCCGTAACAAGGCACATTTGTTTTTGTCAATACATCAATAGTAATAGCAACATCTTTTACTTCCAGTATTTTAGAATTTTTACAGGAATTATCATCTTGCACCGTAACCGTATATAATCCAGGACAAAGAGAATCAACAAGTTGCGTATCATCTCCATTTGACCAATTATATTGATATGGTGCTGTTGCGTTAGATACCGATACTACAAACGATTCATTACACGGCGTACAATACGTAATAGGCTGCCGCACAAAGTCTAATGTCATAGTAGAATTATCATTTAATATAAGAATCGTATCAAGAGCACAACCCGCCTTATCTGTTATTTTTATAGTATATACATCTGCCAAAACGTTTTGTATTACAGAATCTGTAGCACCAGTTGACCATAAAAACGAATATGTTCCAACACCACCAAATGGCACTACCGCCAATTCACCATCAGCAATAGCACATGCAGGTTGTATTTCAAAAGCAGTAAGTCCAATACGAGGCATTGTATCAACACTCACAACACTATCGGTATAAACACATCCGTGTGCATCTTGAATAGTAACATAATTCTTTCCACCGCATAATTCTTTCGCAATTGCCGCAGTTTCTCCAGACGTCCACATATACGTATAAGGCGTTGTTCCGCCAGACACAGAAATTGTTGCTTTTCCATCGCATACATTACCACAACTCACGCCCTGTGCATTTGAAATAAGAGCTGTAATCGCCTCAGGTTCTGTAATTATTATCTTATTTGTAGAAACACACCCAGCATTATCGGTAACAGTGCAGGTATATGTTCCTGGTGAAAGATTTGCATTTAGATAATCTGTTACTCCATTTGACCAAAGTATAGAATATGGTGGCACACCTCCTTGCACATTCAGCACCGCATATCCATCATTATTTCCATTACAACTAACCATTCCCGAATCAATTATTGTAGAAGTTAACACATTAAACTCCTCAAAACGAATTGAATCTTTTGCTGAACAAAAGTATGCATCCCATGCCGTAAGGCGATACAAACCGGCACCAACATTTTTAAGCGTATCACTTGTTTCTAACGTTGACCACAAAAAAGTATATGGTGGTGTACCCCTTTGGGGTTGTGCAATAGCAATTCCTGTGTTTGCATTTTCACAACGAATACGAGTGTCGGGACTTATAACCTCAATCGCAAATGTAGATGTATCATCTACAAAAAAGTTATGAGAAAACACACATGCATTTGCATCAGTTACATCAACCGTATATGAACCAACAGGTAAATTCCCCACAGAATCAGTAGTAGCAGCATTTGACCACAAATAGGAGTAGGGTTTTGTCCCTCCGTCTATTGTAATATATGCACTTCCATAAGCCTCATTACAAGGAGTTTCAGTAGTGCCAGAATGAGCAACAAACATTGGAGGTATAATAGAAAGATTAAGACTATCGGTAACTGTACACCCCAAAGCATCGGTAATAGTAACGCTATACATTCCTACAGGAAGATTTTTACGTGCAGAATCAGTAACCGCATCATGCCACTCGTATGTAAACGGAGGCGTACCCACAAATGCAGAGGCAGTAATTTCACCGTCAGAACGTCCTTCACATGTTACAGGAAGAGATGAAAAAATAACCCCAAATTGATTAATGTTCGTTAAGTCTATAGTATCATGTGCAACACAAGCATTATTATCAGTTACCGTAACATGATACAATTGTGCAGACAAATCATGAATTGTGGCTGTAGATTCAGCGGTGCTCCACAAATAAGCAAAAGGAGC
>JAAYPM010000005.1 GCA_012519815.1 Bacteroidales bacterium | reverse complement strand
TATAAATTCCTTTTTTTTTTATATGTTTGTCTTTTATTTAGTACATACAAGTTTTAATAATAAACATTAATTGTAAATATAATGAAAAGTAAATCATCTAGTACTGGGTTTCAAAAATTTGCATGGTCATTTGGAGGGATAGCAGAAAACCTTTCTATGAACGTGTTGCCAACTCTGGTGTATAATATTTTCCAAATAGGTATGGGAATAAGCCCATTTGTAATTGGAATTGCAATGAGTGCTTCAAAATTTATTGAAGGTTTTTCTGATACACTTTTTGGTAATTTAAGCGATAATACTCGTTCAAAATATGGTCGTCGTCGTCCGTGGATTTTGGTAGGAGCAATTCTTGTTTCACTTGTGTTTGTTGCTATATGGTTTACACCAAGAAACATCAATGATGTTGAAATATTAGGTATAGCATTAACAGGTAAATTTCTTCAATCTGCATATTTTGTTGCTGTTATTTCTCTGTTTTATATAGTGTTGGCTATTTGGCAAATGCCTTTTTCTGCTCTTGGATTAGAAATGGAAACAGATTATGCCGAACGAACTAAATTACAAACATATAAGCAGATTTTTTCATATCTTATAGGTATTGTAATTGGGTCTTTATACTTGATTACGCAAATGAAAGATGTATGGGGAGGCGACGAGGTGGTTGGTGCACGACATGTAGGTGTTATTATAGGTATTATAATATTATTTGCAGGTATTGTTCCTGCGTTATTTTGTAGAGAACATCCAAATGCCGAAGTGCAAAAACAAGAAAAAGTACCATTTTGGCCATCGTTGATAGAAACATTTAAGTGCAAGCCATTTATTTTATTAATGATGTCAATATTCTTTATTTTTGTTGCACTGTTTTTTATGCTTCCTTTGTTAGGATATATTTCTATGTATCACGTTTGTACTGACGGTATGCATACAGTGTTGGATTGGTCGTGGCGTGAACCGTTTACGTTTGCCATTGTAGAAAAATTTGTAACACATAAAGAACTTGCAGGGTATTTAGGTTTTTATACTGCTGTTTTACAGCCTGCTACACAAATTATTACGGTAATTATTGTAAATCGTGTTGCAGGATCGTTTGATAAACGTACAATACTTATTTCAGGTGCTTCTGTAGCAATATTAGGATATATATCAAGCTGGTTCTTATTTACTCCTTCTGCTCACTTTTTAGGAGTGCTTCCTCCAGTTATTATTAATATTGGATTAGCTGCGTGTTGGCCTCTTATTGGTGCATTTACTGCTGATGTGTGCGATTATGATGAGTTGAAAACAGGAACACGTAGAGAGGGAATGTATTCTGCTGTAAACGGATTCCTTATTAAGTTAGCAATTGCATTAGTAACTATTATTGCTTCGGCTGTATTAATTTGGGTTGGTATTGAAGGTGCAAATCCTATTATTTCAGTAAGTAATTTGATAACAATTCGTACCTTATATATTATTTTCCCTACTCTTGCAATGCTTGGAACTATATTTTTTATTTGGAAATATCCTCTTACTAAATCACGAGTATTTGAAATTCAAGAAGAATTAGCTATTAAACGTCAATCTTATTAATTATAAAAATATGAAACAGATATATATATATACTTTTGCTGCTTTATTAGGTGTGAGTTTAGTTTGCTGTACTCCACAAAAAGAAAACACAAGCGTTATTGTTGATATTATTTCTAAACTTTCGTTTGATGATGTGGCAAATCATGATGTAACCTATGGGGTTGCATATGATATTGACAGCAATGAATATAAAACATTGCAAATAGGAGAGTATGAGTGGTTTGCTCAAAATCTTCGTACAAAAACTTTGCAAGATGGAACGCCTATATCAGTGGTGTCAGAAAATGAAACATGGGCTAAAACAACCGAAGCAGCGTGCTGTTCTTATAATAATGCTGAATGTACAGAAGTAACAGGTATGCTATATAATTATAAAGCGGTGCAAACAAACCAAATATGTCCCGAAGGTTGGGAGGTTGCATCTGATAGTGTGTGGATTAATTTAGCTGATAATTTTAATGGTGTTGATAGAGCTGGTGTTGATTTAAAAGCAAATAATGTATGGAATGAAAAGCAAAAAACAACGAATGCAAGTGGATTTTCAGCAGTACCAGCAGGATTTCGTGAACGCGAAGGTGCATACTATATAATGGGAAAAAATGCAATTTGGTGGTCGGCAGATCCGCATAATGCTGAAAACGCAAAATATTTTTATATAGATAATAACGAAAGCCTTAATGGAAGTCATATAGTTCGCGAAGTTGGTTTGAGCGTTCGTTGCGTAAAAAAACATTAAAACTTTTTAAATATAATATAAAAACCGAGTAGTTTACTATTCGGTTTTTTTTATGCATTTTTATATAGAATGAGAGTGTGTAATGTTTTTGGTAATATTATCCAGAAAACTGTATCTTATTGTACTAACAAATAATTATAGTGTAAAATGAGTAACAAGCAATATGATTATTGTTCTGTAATTATCAACTCGGTTCTTCTGTTTTGTGCTCTATTTTCTTCGGTGTCATTTGGAGCAACAGGTTTTTTATCGGCATATCCTTTATAACTAAGTCGTTGTTTTTCAACACCTTTTTCAATAAGAAAATTATAAACAGCCTTTGCTCGTTGTGCCGAAAGCTCTAAATTTCGCTGCAAAGAACCAGTATTATCTGTGTGTCCTCCAACTTCAAATGAAATAGTTGGATTTTGATTCATAAATGTTGCAATAATATTTAACTCGGTTTTTGATTCATCTTTAAGTATGGCAGAATCAACATCAAAAAATACATTTTTTAAAACAACAGTACTGCCTATAATTAGTGGTTGCAGTGAAACCTGTAAGTCGCTTCCAATACTCTCTAAACTAACATTTTCTGAATAAAATAAATATCCTTGATGCCAAATTTGCAATGCATAATCGGTGTTTTCCACAAAAGGCACAAGAAATGAACCTGTTGTTGGTTCTGCCTGTATTTTGTAAAATAAATCACCCGATAGTAATTCGTAAAGTTCTATATCAGCAGCCAGTTTTTGATTTGTTTTAGAATCAGCAACAACACCGCGTACATACGTAACAGGATTTGGTCTAAGATGTTCGGGCATATCAAACACATAAATATCTTGCCCGCCATGTGTACCATACCTGTCAGATGAAAAATATGCTTTGTCGCCTTGTGCATTAACAATTACACGTAATTCTTCGTTATGGGTATTGATTGGATATCCTAAATTTTGAGGTTCAGACCATTGTTGCGTTTCTAAAAATGTTGATTTATATAAATCAGATTTTCCCATGCCTATATGTCCATTTGATGCAAAATAGAGTGTAACACCATCAGCATGAATGTAGGGAGATTCGTCGTCTCCTTTGGTATTAATAGGTTTTCCAAGATTCACAGGAGGAGTCCAAACCCCAGCATCTGTTTGTGTACTTTTCCAAATATCTTTTTTCCCCACACCTCCCGGTCTGTTTGATACAAAATACATTGTTCGTCCGTCTGCCGACAAACTTGGTTGCGATTCCCAATATTTTGTATTTATTGGAGCACCTATGTTGCGAGGAGTTGACCATACATTATGTTTAAATTCGGTAATATAAATATCACACGAGCCAAATCCATCGGGCATATTGCATGCAGTAAAAATCATTCGAGTGCCATCAGCAGAAATTGATTGTGCTCCTTGATTTGATGGTGTGTTTATGGGAGTACCTATACTTTGTCGTTCTTTCCACGAATCGCCTTCACGAATACTGAAAAACAAATCTTCTTGTTTTGTATGTGCCTGTGGGTGAGGTATAAGAGATGTGAAAATTAACACTTGATCGTCAATGGTAATAGTAGGGTGATAGTCATCATGTTCTGAATTAACAGAAGTTCCTAAATTTTGAGGATTAAAAGGAACGGGATATCGTTTTAAATTTAATGCTATTTGACAACGATTAAGTAGCATGTTTACTTGTTGAATTTGCTTTGTGTTTAGTTCTGTTGACTTTGCTTTAAGTGTTTTTAAATGTGAAGATGCATTTTCATATTCTCCTAATTCAACTAATTCATATGCATATTTATAATGTGCCCATATATGAGTTTCTCCACATGTTTCAATACATGTTTCAAAGGTTTCAATAATTTTTTCCTTATTGCCAAGTTCTGTGTACACCCCTGCTAATAAATAATATGCTTCAACAAAATGTGCGTCTCTACGTAAAGCTTCAACTAATGTTTTTTCGGCTTTTTCAAAATAGCGATATTGAAAGTTTTGCAAACTTTCTTTGTATAATGCAATGGCTTTTTCGTTGGTAGAACTATAATTTTGTGCATATAAAACATTGTGTGTAACACAAAAAAATGCTAAAAAATATACAAAACGTTTCATCTTATTTTTATTAAGGAATATGAATGTATTTATGTGTTTGAATAGAAATATTCCATTCGGGATTCAATTTACAATAATTTACAATTTCGGGCAATATTTTTGACGAAGAATTCCATTCTGGTTGTAAAAATAATTTACAGCCTTGTGTAACTTTTTGTTTACAACTTTCTGCCCACACAAATCTATTGGGAGTGTCAATAATTACTTTTACTTCATCTGCATATTGATAAAACTCTGGAAGAGGAGGGTGATGTTCTTTTGGCGATAAACAAATCCAATCCCATTTGCCCGTGAGTTTATGTGTTCCGCTTGTTTCTAAAAATGTTTGTATGTTGTGTTTTTTTAACATGCTGCATAATTCATCAAGATTGTACATAAGAGGCTCGCCGCCAGTAACTACAATACTTTTTGCAGGTTGTTCTCTCACGCGTTCAACAATATCAACAATACGTAATTGTGCATGTTTATTAGGATTCCATGATTCTTTAACATCACACCACCCACACAGTACATTACAACCTCCGAGACGAAGAAAATAGGCGGGCTTCCCTGTGTGAAATCCCTCGCCTTGTATGCTGTAAAAGGTTTCAACAACTGGTAATGTTTGTTCTGAACGCTGCATGTGAATATGTTTTTATGTAAATATATTGTTTGCTACGGGCAAACGTATCTGTTATTAAAATGTGAAACAAAAATATTGTTTTTATTCATATTTTTTGGTAGATACACGGCTTTTTATGATTTTAGTGAAAATATATAAAGTATGATAGTTGGTGTGCGAAAAATTGTTTTAATCTGCAGTAGTGTGCTTTTTTCATGTTTTGCGTTTTCGCAAGCGGTTAAAAATAAGCAGTTTGCTAATCCTCTTGCTATTCCTCCTTTATTATCAGCAAATTTTGGTGAATTGCGTCCTAATCATTTTCATGCCGGACTTGATTACAAAACAGAAGGAGTTGAAGGAAAACCTGTTTTTGCCATTGATTCAGGATATGTGTCGCGAATTATGATTCGTCCGGTTGGATATGGAAATGCACTATATATTACCCACTCTTCGGGATATGTTTCGGTGTATGCACATTTGCAGTCGTTTTCACCTGAAATTACTTCGTATATAACGCATTATCAATTGCAAAATAAAATGCATTCTGTTGATGTTGCTATTGAGCCGCATGTGCTTTTGGTGCAGCGGGGACAAGAAATTGCAAAGTCGGGAAATAGTGGAAGCTCTGGCGGTCCGCATGTGCATTTTGAAATTCGCAACAAAAATGGAGATGTTGCTTATAATCCGTTTTTATTTTATCCTACTATTTTAGATAAAACACAGCCTCGAATAACTTCCTTGTTTGTGTATCCTCTTGATTCTCTTAGTTTTGTTAATGGTTTTGAGAAAAAACAACAGTTTTCCGTTCGTCAAATTTCTCCGGGAGTGTATAAAATTCCTGAAAAAATTAGAGTAAAAGGAAGTATTGGTATGGGAATTCGTGCCAATGATTATATGCATAATGTTCATAATATATTTGGTGTGTATTCTGTAGAACTTAGGTGCAACAACGAATTACTCTATGCACGTAAAATTGATTCTGTATCGTTTTATGAAACAAATGATATTAATAGTTTGCTTGATTATGAGGCTTTTATTTTGAATAAACAATACATTGAAAAATTATATGTTGAGCCAAATAATTCACTTTCTTTTTATTCAGAAAAAAATAATGGTTTATATATAAAATCACAAGATAAACTCAAAGAATGTGTGGTTACTTTAGCTGATTTTCATGGCAATGTTTCCACCTTAGATTTTTCTCTTGTGTATGATACTGATTCCTTATTGTCTGTAAATAAGGAACGTGCAACAATTACAAATTCCTATCAGCAAGCGTTTTCTTGTGAAAAAGATGGATTTTTATTTCAAGCAGATTCTTTGTCGTTTTACAAAGATTTTTCGTTTCATTGTACCGTCGATTCATCGTTTTATAAACATGAGTTTTCTTTACGATATTCGGTAAAATCCTCTGAATTATGTATGAAAAAAAATGCGCGTATATCAATTCAAACTTCTATTCCCGATAGTTTACACACAAAAGCACTTGTTCGTGTAAAGGTTCCAAATGGAGGTGTTTTTATGATACAACCAGTAATAACGTCTGATGGAATGGCACATTTTGAAACAAAACGAATAGGGGAGTATTCGGTTATTATTGACACAGTGGCACCATATATTTCTAAACCAAATTTTTCAAACGGAGATAATTTGTCAAATGCACGCTCTATACAATATACAATTTCAGATAAACTTTCGGGTATTGATTCGTATTATGCGTATATTGATAATCAGTGGTGTATTCTTTTGTATGATGCAAAAAATGCACGTATAACCTTAGATTTTTCTAAAGTTCCTCTACAATTTCAAAATACTTTACACACACTAACGCTTGTGGTTGTTGATATGTGTGGTAATGAAACAAAAAAACAATATAGTTTTTATAAATAATTTGTTTTTCTAAAAACTTATCGTATATTTACATGTTCTTAAATGAGAATGATTCTTATTTGCGAATAGTTTTTTTATAAAATATGATATGAATCACAACGAATTACAAAACATATTACAAGAAAAAAAGTTAAAAATTACTCCTCAGCGTATGGCAGTGCTTGAGGCTGTGTATTCTATAAAACATCATCCAACGGCAGAGCAAATTATTGATTATATACATGTTCGTTACCCAAATATTGCAATTGGAACTGTATATAAAGTGTTAGACGTATTTGTACAAAAACAGGTAATAAAAAAAGTTAAAACAGAAGATGATGTGATGCGATACGATGGCAATATTCATCATCATCATCATATATATTGTGGTGAATGTAATCATATTGAAGATTATCATAATGAGGAATTAGATGCACTTTTACATGAATATTTTATAAAACATGCAATAGATAATTTTATAATTGAAGATGTGAAATTGCAAATAAATGGACGGTTTATTGAACAATAATTAAAATTAAATAAAGTAGTATTAATTAAAATTAAATTAAAATTATGGAAGAACAAGTGTATGCTATGCCACGTATTGGCGAAAAAGCTCCTGAATTTAAGGCAATAACAACGCAAGGGGATATTAATTTCCCTGGCGATTACAAAGGTAGTTGGGTAATTCTTTTTAGTCACCCTGCAGATTTTACTCCGGTATGTACATCAGAGTTTATGACCTTTGCAACTATGGAAGAAGATTTTAACAAAGCAAATTGTAAGCTGGTAGGTTTATCTGTTGACGGTTTATATAGCCACATTGCATGGTTGCGAACTATTAAAGAAAAAATCGAATATAAAGGAATGAAAAATGTTGAAGTTACGTTTCCTTTAATTGAAGATATTACTATGGAGGTTGCTACAAAATATGGTATGATGATGCCTGGCGAAAGTAATACAAAGGCTGTACGTGCGGTGTTTGTAATTGACCCAAAAGGTATTGTACGAACTGTGTTATATTATCCATTAAGCTTAGGACGAAATTTTGATGAATTATATAGAATTGTAATTGCGTTACAAGCTGCTGATGAGTTTAATATTGCAACTCCTGCTGATTGGAGACCAGGTGACGAAGTAATTGTACCAACCGCAGGCTCATGCGGAGTGGCAAAAGAACGTATGGATAGTCAAGATTCTGACACTAAGTGTTATGATTGGTTCTTTTGCACAAAAAAATTAGATAAAGATGTGGTTTTAAATAAAATTATAAAAAAGTAATCCACTCTGTATGATAAAAAAAAGAGGCTGCCTGATAATAAAGGCAGCCTCTTTTTTTATTTGAAATATGTTGTATTATAATCTGTTAATACAGTTCAAATCTTTAAATGCTTGTTCTAAACGAGCAACCATTGATTCTTCACCTTTTCGTAACCATACTCGTGGGTCGTAGTATTTTTTATTTGGCTTGTCATTTCCTTCAGGGTTACCAATTTGACCTTGAAGATAATCGTGATTTTTTGCTTCGAATTGACGAATACCATCCCACATAGCCCATTGCGTGTCAGTGTCAATATTCATTTTAATAACACCATAGCTTATTGCTTCTCATATTTCCTCTTGACTGGAACCAGAACCACCATGAAACACAAAATCTACAGGTTTACCAGTTGTGCCATGTTTTTGATTTATGTATTTTTGAGAATTATCAAGAATTTTTGGTGTTAATTTAACATTTCCAGGTTTGTAAACACCATGCACATTTCCAAATGATGCTGCAATTGTGAAGTTTTCAGATACTTCTAATAATTGAGAATATGCATATTCAACTTCTTCAGGCTGTGTATATAATAATGATGAATCAACACCAGAATTGTCAACACCATCTTCTTCTCCACCAGTAATACCAAGTTCAATTTCCAAAATCATACCCATTTTGCTCATTCTTGTAAGATACTGTTTGCTTATTGCAATGTTTTCTTTAAGAGGCTCTTCAGATAAATCAAGCATATGTGAACTGAATAATGGCTTTCCTGTTGCTTTAAAATTTTCTTCGCTTGCATCAAGTAAACCATCAATCCATGGTAATAATTTTTTTGCAGCATGATCGGTATGAAGAATTACAGGAACACCATACAATTCAGCCATTTTGTGAACGTGCATAGCTCCAGCAATAGCTCCCGCAATTTGAACTTTTTGACCTTCGCCTTTTGCTCCTTTTCCTGCATAAAATTGTGCTCCTCCATTAGAAAATTGTACAATTACTGGAGAATTTACTTTTGCAGCCGCTTCAATAACAGCATTTACCGAGTTCGAACCAACTACGTTTACAGCAGGAATTGCAAAATTATTTGCTTTTGCTATTTCAAAAACTTTTTTTAAATCATCGCCAAATAAAACTCCCGGTTTTACGGCATCTAAAATTAATCCCATGATTATAAATTATTTAAGTTATTATTAAATATAATTTTTACCATTATATTACAATTGCGTAAAACTAAAAAAAAATATTTAATTATGCCGAATGTTTCTTTAATAAAGTTTTAATGAAAATAATCATAAAAATAACTGCAAATTACCATTCTTTAGTAATTGTTTAAATATGTGCTTGTTACAAGGTCTGTGCATTGTTTTAAGAAAAACACTATATAATAGTATATGTAAATTCATCATTTTGTAGTGTAGTATT
>JAAYPM010000004.1 GCA_012519815.1 Bacteroidales bacterium | reverse complement strand
TCATCTATTGCCTTGTAAAATAAATATACATTTTTTACTATTTTAATTTTGGATATTTAGTGTAAATTAAATATAATCAAAACACTAATTTTTATTCCATAATGTTTGTTTATATCCTGAAAATTTATTTGTTTCGCACAATATTTACTAAACAATAGTATTAATTTTTTTAATGAAAAAATGATAGCAACAGAAATTAATTCATTTATTTGGCTTGTTCCAACCTGTGCCATTCTCGCATTAGCGTTTGCATGGTATTTTTTTAAATCTATGATGAAAAACTCAGAAGGTACTAATCGTATGAAAGAAATAGCGAAGTATGTACGAGAAGGTTCTATGGCGTATTTAAAACGACAATATAGAGTTGTTACAATAGTGTTTGTAATTTTATTTGTAGTGTTTGTTGTATTGGCTATTCTTGGAGTTCAAAATCCTTTTGTGCCTATAGCGTTTTTAACTGGTGGTTTCTTTTCCGGTTTATGTGGTTTTTTAGGTATGAAAACAGCTACTTTTGCCTCTGCAAGAACAGCACATGGAGCTTCAAAATCGCTTAACAAAGGTTTGCAGGTAGCGTTCCGTTCAGGAGCAGTAATGGGACTTGTGGTTGTTGGGTTTGCTTTATTTGATATTGCGTTATGGTATTATTTACTTACCGATATAATTTACACAACAACTAATATGGCAAACGGTCTGTCATTCTTAGGTTTGACATTGGTTCCTGCAGGTATGGAAGAATCTCATAAATTAGTGGAAATAACTGCAACAATGTTAACATTTGGTATGGGTGCCTCAACTCAAGCGTTATTTGCTCGTGTTGGTGGAGGTATTTATACAAAAGCTGCTGATGTTGGTGCCGACCTTGTTGGTAAAGTTGAAGCAGGTATTCCCGAAGATGACCCTCGTAATCCAGCAACAATTGCTGATAATGTGGGTGATAACGTAGGGGATGTTGCTGGAATGGGTGCCGATTTATACGAATCGTATGTTGGTGCAATATTGGCAACTGCCGCTCTTGGTGCAGCATTAACATTAAATCATACAGAACAAATAAACTTTGTAGTGGCTCCTATGGTTGTAGCTGCAATTGGAATTATATTTTCAATTATCGGTATTTTTATGGTGCGAACAAAAGAATCAGCATCTGCAAAAAGTCTTTTAAATTCATTGTTAATTGGTACTGGAGGAAGTTCTGTATTTATATTAATTGCAATGGCATTTATGGCATATGCAGATTGGATAACTTGGGGTATTTTTGGTTCTGTTGTTACAGGATTAGCAGCAGGAGTAATTATTGGACAAGGAACAGAATATTTTACTTCTGACGGATATAAACCAACGCAAGGTATAGCAAAACAAGCTCAACAGGGGCATGCAACTACAATTATTGACGGTATTTCGGTAGGTATGTATTCTACGTGGATTCCTGTTTTAACTATTGTATTAGGAATTATTGGTTCGTATGGGTTTGCTGGTGGATTCCAAAACTTTGCAATGGGTGTGTACGGAATAGGATTTGCTGCGGTGGGAATGCTTTCTACTTTAGGTATTACGTTAGCAACCGATGCGTTTGGTCCTATTGCTGATAATGCTGGTGGAAACGCAGAAATGGCACAATTACCACAAGAAGTTCGTGAACGTACCGATGCGTTAGATATGTTAGGAAACACAACGGCTGCAACAGGTAAAGGTTTTGCAATAGGTTCTGCTGCTTTAACCGCACTTGCATTATTAGCTGCATATATGGAAGAAGTGAGAATTTGGATAAATAAAGGATTAGGTGAAGGGGCTGCGTTTTCTCAAAATGGAATTCAGTTTGTAAAAGATGCTGGTGAATTTGTGAGTACAAACACGGTAAAAGTAATAGAAATATCATCGGCTACTCTTCGTGATTTTTCTTTGTTTTATGACTTGAATTTATTTAACCCTATTTTATTAGGTGGTATTTTTATTGGTGCAATGATGACATTTGTATTCTCTGCAATGACAATGAAAGCTGTTGGTAGAGCTGCTGGTGCTATGGTAAATGAGGTTCGACGTCAGTTTAAAGAAATACCTGGAATTATGGACGGCTCTGGGACACCTGATTATGCTCGTTGTGTTGAGATTTCTACAAAAGGTGCTCAACGTGAAATGTTATTACCATCGTTACTTGCAATTATTGTTCCTATTGCTGTTGGTATTCTATTAGGAGTTGCTGGCGTAATTGGCTTAATGGTAGGAGGGTTAACCACAGGTTTGACTCTTGCGGTTATGCTTAATAATTCGGGTGGTGCATGGGATAATGCGAAAAAATTTATTGAAAAAGGTAATTTTGGTGGAAAAGGTTCAGAAGCTCATAAAGCTGCTGTAACTGGTGATACTGTTGGCGACCCATTTAAAGATACTTCAGGACCTTCATTAAATATTCTTATAAAATTAATGACTATGGTTTCGGTGGTTATGTCGGGAGTAACAGTTGCTTTTTCTCTGATATAAAACATTATTTGTTTTCATAAAAAAAGGAGTTGTGTTATTAATGCAACTCCTTTTTTATTGGATTTTTACAATCGTGATTCCATCTCCTCCCATATCAATGGGGGCATCACTTACTGATTCTACAAAATTTTCTGTGTGTAAATAGGTGCGTATATGTTCGCGTAAAATTCCATATCCTTTTCCGTGCAAAATGAGTACTTGTTTTATATCAAGCGTATATGCTGTTTCTATGAAATCTTTTATTGTATAAAGTGCTTCATCTGTTCTCATTCCTCGTACATCAATTTTTGTTGAAAAATTTGTTTGTTTCTCTTGAATATGTGCTTGTGTAAAACTTTTTGTAGTTGATTTTATAATTTCAGGCTTTTTTGTACTTACAGATAGCCTTTCAAGGGGCACCAAAGAACGCACATTACCAAATTGCACATGAGCATGTTTTTTTGTAATGCTTACAATTTCACCCACAACAGATTGTCCTTGTAAAACAACATATGCACCCACCGCAAGTGTTTCTTTATGTGTTGAAACCGTTGATTTTTGAGGAGTGTTTTTTTTCTCAATACGTTCAATACTTTTTTGTAATGATTTTTGTTTTTGCACAAGTGTGTTGCGTAATTGTTTTGTAGATTCTTTATGAGCTTGTTTTTCTTTAATTTCTCGAATAGTAGCTTCGAGTATTTTATTTGCTTCAACAATATGCGTGTCGAGCTGTTGTTTTGTTTGTTCTATTATTTCTTGTTTTTGCTTTGCAATAGCCGATAGTTTTGCATTATATTCTTCATTTTTTTTATGTAACTCAAGATTTTTCTTTTTAATTTCTTGTTTTTGTTTGAAAATATATTGCTTTTCGGTTTCTATCATTTTTAAATTTTCATCAAAACTTACATGATCCACGCCTACTTTTGCTTGTGCTTTTTCTAAAATAGATTGTGAAATTCCAATAGTTTTTGCAATTTCAAATGCAAAAGAGCTACCTGCTTGCCCCATTCGTAATTTAAATAAAGGCGACATGTGTTTTACATCAAAAAGCATTGCTCCATTTATGCAGTATTTAAGTGATTTTGCTGCATGTTTTAAATTTGCATAATGCGTAGTTATAACACCAAACACACCTTTTTCTGACAAAAATTCGAGCATGCTTTCTGCAATAGCTCCTCCTAAAAGCGGCTCTGTTCCAGTACCAAATTCATCAATAAAAACACATGTTGTATCATCTGCATGTTGCAACATATATTTCATTGTTTTTAAATGTGAACTATATGTACTCAAGTCATTTTCAAGAGATTGTTCGTCTCCAATATCAACAAATAAATGGGTGAAAATTCCTATTGTGCTATGAACATCGCACGGAATAAGCAAACCGCATTGAATCATATATTGCAATAAAACAACGGTTTTCATGCAAACTGATTTACCACCAGCATTTGGTCCAGAAATTACAATAATTCTTTGTTTTGAATCAAGACGTATTCTCAGTGGTATTACTGTTTTTTGCGTGTTTTCGTATGAAATTTGCAAAAGTGGATGTTTTGCAGCATATAAATCCACACAGGGTTTTTGTTGTAATTTTGGCATATTTGCATCAAGGCGAATTGCTAATTTTGCTTTTGCAATTATAAAATCAATAAATCCTAAAAAATCATACGCCACAGCTATTTCAGGTATATACGGACGAATAGTATGTGTAAGATTATGTAAGATTTTCAGAATTTCGCTTTGTTCTTTTATCTCTAAATTTGCTATTTCATTATGCAACTCAAATGTTTCTAAAGGTTCCACAAATGACGTTTTTCCTGTTGCAGATTCATCATGAACAAGTCCGCGTAATTTTCGTTTGTGACTACTATATATGGGTATCACATAGCGTCCGTTACGTATAGAAATTTCCGTATTTTCTTCGGTTAATCCTTCGTTTTTTGCAGTTTTAAGTATATGTGTAATTTTTGATTGCAGAGTCTTTTTTTTCGCTTGCATTTTCAAACGAATTTCTGCAAGTTCTTTTGTCGCATTATCTTTAATTTCTCCTGCTGTATTAAGAATTGCACGACAACTGTGAATCACATTGTTTGGCACAGAAACAGTATGTGAACGTGTATGTAAATTAGAACATATGTGCGTATGATTTTCTAAAAAGGTAATAAGTTCTTGTATGTCTTGTAATGATTGTATTAATTTTGGAATTTGTTCAACTGGTATATAAGAACCTTCGGTTTGTAAATGCAAAAGAATAGGTTTTATATGCACAAACGATGGCGTAGGAAAACTGTCATGCTCTTTTAAAATATGCACCATTTCGGTGGTTTCGTGCAAAGCAGTGAGAATTTCAGCATATATATGAGAAAAACTCATAGCATGCACATGAGTTTTTCCTAATTCAGACGAACAATACGTTTCTAAAATATCTCTAAAAACGTCGAATCCAATTTTTGATTCAATATTGTGAGGATAATTCACCGATGTTTATTCATGTAATATTTTTACCTCTGTTCTCCTGTTTTGTTGTCGCCCTTGTTCACTGTTATTTGTAGCAATCGGCTGTGTTTGTCCATATCCCACCGCTATAACGCGCATTGCGGGAACTCCTTTAGAAACAAGATATTGCTTCACACTTTGTGCACGTGCTTCAGACAATTTTTGATTTGATTCTGCCGAACCAACATTATCGGTATGACCAGCAAGTTCAATAACCATAAGAGATTTTCGTTTCATTAGCTCTGCTAAATTTGATAAGGATTCATACGAATCTTTTCGTATAGTAGCTTTTCCTGTATCAAAATAAAGATTACTTAATGTATAAACTTTTGGTAATTCATAGGTAATAGTATATGTCCCAGTTGTAGGACCAGGATTTTCGGGAACAGTAAAAATATTATTTGTATTATCCATTTCAAATCCCATAACAAGCACAATATATGAATCGCCCTCAGGTAAAAGAATTTGAAACGTGCCATCGCGTGTTGAAACTCCAGTATAAATTTTACCGTTTTTTTTACTTTTAAATGAAACTTTATCTCCAATAGATGGCATTCCTTTAAAGTTTTTTACATGCACGGTAATAAGTGCCATATCATCAGTAGGTTGAAGATTTTGTGCATACGAAAAAAAAGTAGCACATACTATACAGAGAGAAACAAAATATTTTTTCATGAGCTTATTATTTATTTTTACGCAATATACAAAAACTTTAAAACCACTGCGGATATTATGTAAAAAACATCTTTCTTTTTCTTGATATTATAAATTGGAAAAGAAATATTGTAATGGCAAATCAATCAAAACATAATGCAATTATTGAGAACATACATTCCGCAACGAACAATCGTTTTTTAATAGCAATGTTATTTGCAAAAAAAATGCTACTTTTGACAGCACGTCAAGTTGCTGTGCGTATAGTATGCAATTTTACAAAAAGTAATACTGTTATATTGCTGTACATTAACACTATGTGTTTTTATCTCAGCATTTTAAAAAATTCAAATTCTATTATATGAATGAACTTCAACAGAATCCAAAGAAAAAAGAAAATATTCTTTTGAGCCTTCTTTGCAACATTGTTGCACCTGTTATTATTATGACAAAATTAAGTGGTGAGGCTTTATTAGGGCCAGTATATGGACTTATTATTGCTTTGTTATTTCCTATAACCTATGCTGTGTATGATTTTGTGGTGCGTAAAAATGTGAATATTATTTCTATTCTTGGATTTACAAGTGTGTTGCTAACGGGATTATTTGGTCTTTTTGAATTGCCACCATTGTGGATTGCTGTTAAAGAAGCATCAGTGCCTTTGGCTATTGGTATTGTGGTATTGGCAACTGTGCGTACTGAAAAAAATCTTGTTACGAAACTTCTTTTTAACGAAGATATTATGAACATGCAAAAAGTATTTGATACATTAGAAGAAGTGGGAAAAATCGAAGAGTTTCGTGAGCGTGTTACATCTGCTTCGTATTGGGTTGCGGTTTCGTTCTTTTTGTCATCTGTGTTAAATTTTACATTAGCACGCATTGTGTTAAAAAGTCCTCCCGGCACACCTGAATTTATTGCAGAATTAGGAAAAATGAATGCATTGAGTTTTCCTGTTATAGCTGTTCCAAGTACAGCAATTCTTGTGGTTGTAATGTTTTCTGTGTTTAAACATATTCGTATTTTAACCGGATATACTCTCGAAGATATTATGGTGCAACAAAATAAAGAATAAAAAAAAGGCGGGAAAGAGGGTGGAAGCTCTCTTATCCGCGCCATTCATTAAAGGAATAATAATAAAGCGTAACAGTGTTACAAATATAAAACAAGATTTTAACTTATGCAATACCATGTTGATAATAGTTCATATCTTTTTTGTAATTTTGAAATAACTAAAATATTTTAACGTGTAAATAATGTAATAGTAACAATATATGAAACGATTTTTTTCTCTCCAACTGCTTGTTTTTCTGTCTTTTATTTCAATTGCCGACGAAGGCATGTGGTTGGTAAATATGCTCAATCAATTGAATATTGAACAAAAAGGGAGTGTGTTAACACCCGAAGAAATATATTCTATAAACCAAAGCTCTGTAAAAGATGCTATTGTTGGATTGGGCGATGCCGAGCGTCCGTTTCGCTTTTTTTGTTCTTCGGAATTTGTGTCAGGGCAGGGATTGGTATTTACCAATTATCATTGTGCGTTTGATATGATTCAAAATCACACTACAATTGATAATAATTATATTGACAATGGATTTTGGGCAGCAAATAATGCGGAGGAATTATATGCAGAGGGAGTTACAGCTTCAGTTGTTATGCAAATTATAGATGTAAGTGAGCAAATTTTACCTCTTTACGAACTTCCTGATTTTTCATGGAAACAAATTCAAGATTCAATACGTGCTCTTTCAAACGAAATTATAGCATCTGTGCAAGATACTTCTCATTTTAAAGCCCATATTTCTCCTTTTTTTGAACGCAATCAATATCTTATGTTTGTGTATCAAGTATTTGAAGATGTTCGAATAGTTGGTGCACCTCCTCGAACTATTGGTAAATTTGGCGGTGATACAGATAATTGGATGTGGCCTCGTCATACAGGTGATTTTGCTGTATTGCGTGTGTATGCTGATTCCGAAAATAAACCGACTGCGTATTCACCACAAAATAAGCCGTTTACACCACGTCATTTTTTGCCAATTTCTTTAAAAGGATATGAGGAGGGCGATTTTGCGTTTATAATGGGATTTCCCGGTTCTACCGATAGGTATAAAACCTCTTTTGGCGTTGATAATTTGTTTAAATATGGTAACACCTCAATAATTGCAGTTGGCGATATAATGCTTGATGTGTATAAGTTTTACATGAATCAAAATGATTCAATTCGTATTAAATATTCGGCAAAATATGATAGCATGAGCAATTATTGGAAATATGCAATTGGTCAAAATAAAGGAATTGCAGCATTGAAGGTTATTGCTCAAAAAATGCAACAAGAAAAGGATTTGCTTGCATGGATTTCTCAAGATTCTGTGCGAAAAGCTACGTATGATCAATTGTTTGAAAATCTCGAAAACCTTTATAAAAACACTGGTGATGTGCGTTATATGTGGAATGTGGTGAATGTTGGTATGTTACATGCCGTAGATATGTTAATGTTTATTTATGAATGGTTTGAGTTTATGTATATTGTTGATATGCAAGATCCTGTTGAAACACTTCTTGCAAAAAATGATATGATAAAACGAATTGATGATTTTTTTAAAGAATATGATGTGCGGGTTGATAGATCTCAGTTTATAGCTATGATGCATCTTATGGAGAGAAAAATACCAGAATCTATGCTTCCACAGTATTTTAATGATGCAAAAAAGAGAAAAAAACCAAATTATATAGCATATGCCAATAAATTATTTGAAAAATCAATGTTTGTTGATAAAGAAGCATTATTGCAATTTCTTGAAAATCCCACTCTAAAACAGTTTAAGAAAGATCCAGCAGTATCAGTTTTACAGCAAACTTTAGGATTGTATTTTCAACTGCAAGCACATTTACAAAATGAAAAAATTGAAGAAGCATCGCGATTGCACATGCAGGCTTTACATGAGTTTATGCCCGATTCTTTGTTTTATCCTGATGCTAATTCAACCTTACGATATACCTACGGCTACATTTCGGGGTATTCACCTCGCGATGCCGTGTATTACAATCATTACACAACATTTGAGGGATTGTTTCAAAAAGAAATTCCTTTTGATGATGAATTTGCAATTCCGTCGTATTTAAAAGATTTGTACACATCTAAAAAGTACGATGCTTATACAAATACGCAAGGAGAATTACCTCTTTGTTTTTTAACCAATAATGATATTACAGGCGGAAATTCAGGAAGTGCCGTTATGAATGCACGGGGCGAACTTATTGGGATTGCATTTGATGGCAACTGGGAGTCAATGAGCGGCGATATTATTTTTGAAAACGAATATCAACGCAGTATTTCTGTTGACATTCGCTATGTGTTATTTGTGATTGATGTGTATGCAGGGGCTTCGTATTTACTTGATGAAATGACTATTGTAAGGTAATATTCCCTATTGATTACATTGGTGTAGAGTGTTTTTGTTGTTTTATGTTTTTTTTTCTTAACCGCAAAGTTCGCCAAAAGTTTACGCAAAGTTCGCAGAGTGGTATTTTATGTTTTTGCTAACTTTTATCTATTATTATAGTGTGTTGCATTTTCAGTTTAACTACAGAGTATTTATCTTATTTTTCTTTGTGCTCTTTGCGATTTACTTAACGTCCTTTGCGGTTTTCTTTTGTTTACCACCAAGCTCGCAGGGTGTTGTTTTATGCTTGTGCTAAATTTTATCGTCTATTTCTAATAATTTATATGTTTCCATTAATGCTTCGTGGTTGTCGGTAATAATTAAAACTTTATCTTTTTCAAGTAATACTGTTACACCTGTGGGAACAAAATATTTATTATTACGATTTACTAACACAGCTAAGGTATTATCAGGAAAAGGCAGATTCATAAGCTGATTTCCTTTTTTTAGAATATTTTTAGTGATTTCAATTTCGGTGGTAACAGATTTAATATCATTTGAAAAATCAACATCAAAGTTTTGTGGTTTTTTAATTTCTTGTGGTTTTTCTGTAAGATTTAACCATCGTGCAATTACAGGAAGTGAGGTGCCTTGCACAATGAGAGAAATTAGTGTGCAGAAAAAAACTATATTAAATATTAATCGAGCATGTGGAACGCCTTCTACAAGTGGTATTATGGCAAATATAATAGGAACCGCACCTCGTAATCCAACCCAAGAAATATATACTTTGTCTTTATTATCCATTTTCCGAAATGGAAGCAAGCATAAAAATACTGTGAGTGGACGAGAGAAAAATATCATTGAAAAACTTATAATAAGACCAGGAATAATTATTGGTATAAGTTCATGCGGATTTACTAATAAACCAAGTGTTAAAAACATGATTAATTGTGCCATCCATGCTAACCCATCAAAAAAACCGAGTGAAGAACGTTTATGTACAAATTTTGAATTACCTATAACTAAACCGCCAATATACACTGCCAAAAAACCATTTCCTTTGGCAAAATAGGTTACTGAAAAAATAAAAATGCAAAACGTAAAAAGTAAAATTGGATATAATGAATCGTTTCCAATTCTTATTCTATTGATTATCATTACAGCCAATTTACCAAGAATAAAACCCATTAAAGCTCCAATGCAAAGTTGTAATAGTAATGTGCCTCCTGCTAACCAATAATTTGGCGATAAATCTTGTTTAATAATACTAATAAACGTTACAACTAACACATATGCCATGGGGTCGTTACTACCGCTTTCAAGCTCTAACATGGGGCGTAAATTGTTTTTTAAATGAAGATTTTTTGAACGTAAAATAGAAAAAACAGAGGCTGAATCTGTTGATGCCATTGTTGAAGCTAATAATAATGCTGTTAAAAGTCCAATGCCTGCCGATTCCATGGTTACACCTAAAATCAACCAAATAACTACACCTGTAATTAAAGCGGTTAAAAATACACCTAATGTGGCTAATACAACTCCTTGTTTTATGATAGGTCTAACTTCTACGATGTTAGTGTCTAATCCACCAGAAAAAAGAATAATGCATAAGGCAATAGTACCAATATTATTTGCAAATTGGAAGTTTTCAAATTCTATTCCGAAGCCATCACTGCCAAACAGCATTCCAACACCTAAAAATAATAAAAGTGCAGGAACACCAAATCGTGAACTTGCTTTTCCTGCCAAAATGCTGAGAAAAAATAATACTGATACTCCTAATAAAAAAAATTCAATTTGTAAATTCATAGTATTCTCTATCTATATATTGTATCTATTGTAGGTCTAATTTATATCTCCACAAAATTACTCTTTTTCAGTAAAAAATATTGTTAAAATGATAATAAATCATGAGAAATTTGCAAGATTGATGATATGCAAATTGTTGCAACAAAGTTTAGAGTACTTTGCTGTATATAGTTGTATGTTTTTTTTACGTGTATGTAGGTGAATGTGTGTTATTTCCGTAATCCTGAAAATGAATATGTAATACCAAACATAATTTGAAAACGTTGTACTGGATATTGGTAAAATCGTTCGTATCGTGTGGCTGTAAGATTATTAAAATCAAGAAATGCAATAAGCACGCTACTGTAATAATATTCAACACCAAGATTGCAGTCAAATAAGGGAGCAAGTTTTATTTCGTTCTGTGTAAACGCTTGTTGTGCGTATCGCATATCTTCGTAAAAAACATCGGCACGTAGTATGAGTTTGTTTTTATTGGTGCGAGGATGAATTATATTGTATCGAATGCTGTATTTCCCTTCTAAGCCCGGTTTGTGCCATGCTCTTTGCAAGGAATCTAATGAATAATTGGAGTATTGAAACCGCAGATTCATAGAAAATGCTTTTTGTTGTATGCCAGTTTCAAATCCTGTGGTAAATATTGAAGTATTATCGTACACCACATTAAATTTATTTTGTGCCGTATCAGTAAAAAGTGCATCATTTATCCAAAAGTGCATGTTTTCTGCTTTTGAAAAACCAATAAATGTGTTAAAAGGAATATTTTGTGCTATTTTTCCTTGAATACCAAATTTGAAAATAGATGCAAAATTCGTTGGTTGAAGCATTAATGAATCTATGCAATAGGGGTTTTCAGCATACATATCTTTTAAACTATATGTTTCTAAATTTCCTTTGTATTGTAAATAAGGCACAAGAGCATGATTATTATAATTGTATGAAAATATAATATCAGGATATGCTTTGAATTGCTTTACACCCCAAACGTTAGAGAGTTTAATGCCTGCATGTAAATTCCAATTTTCAAGAGAAGTTGCAATAAATGGTAATAATGTAAGTTGTGAGAAATTTTGGGAGCACACACTGTCTAATGGATTGAAATTGATAGAACTCCAACGAAAGTTTGAGGTATATCCAACAGTCATTTTTTCAAGTTTTTTTGAACCTTCAGAAGATAATGCTATATGATTTTCATATAATTTTGGTGTTACTAAGGTAAAATCATGAAGTATTTTTTGCATGTGTTTGTATTGTTCTGCTTTTGTATCACGAGAACTTATCATGCCTTGTGTAGTAAGAGAAAAAATTCTACGTTGTGAATCTTTTTTTGCTATGGTTGTGTCGTATATTTCATTGTTTGGTGCAATAAGTGAATCAGTTTCAATACCATACATATGAACTGTTTCTAAATGTGGGGTAATACTTCCAGACAACACTATTTTATCTTTAAATAGTTTTCCATGAGCCGAAATGTAATTTGTGCTATATCCCGCAGGAACTTTTTGGTTTGATTCTAATTTTACTTTTCCTGCCGATGCGTAATGATATATGTCTATACCAGCTTGTTGTCGTCGTGAACGCTCGCTCATAAACCGTAAATTAGCAAATGATTTTGCATAGTTTCCAAACCCAAGTGAAAGTTGCCCACGATATAATTCCTGAAGTTTATCGCCTGTAACATTTACTGCTTTTAGTGTTTTTATTTCGTATGTTGTTGCAACTGGTTTTGTGTGTATTACATATCTAATATCTACAGGAATTGTTAATGTATCATGTGTTTGTGGGCGTTCGTTTAATCGCACAACATCAGATAATTGCACCACAGGTTCAGAGAGTACGCGTATTGATTTATTTAATTCCCTTGAAATACTGTCTTCTTGTGCAAAAAGTGATATGCTTACAATGTTTAGGTAAAGAAAAAATATAGAGAATAGTAGTTTTTTCATAGGTATAAAATTTATTCTGTCATAAATAATTCGGGATTTTCGCCCATTGGTACAATTATAGGAGCTTCGTCAACTTTTGCGGCTTCAATTTCTTTGTCTGCTATAAAATTTAACCAGTCAGAAACTTCGTCAAGAATACCATCAGTTTGTATTTTATAATGTTCTAATACATTTTGCAGCGTATAGCGAGCTTGAAACAGTTCGTTTCGAGCAATAAACACCTGTGCCCATAAAATATATGATTTTCCTAACCAATATTGATGCGGTGTGCTTTTTTCGAGAAACTGTATAATTTCTTTTTCACATTCTTCATATTGTTTTTGTGCAAACAGATATGCAGCAACTTTGTATTGAGCTTCAGAACCTTCGGCTGTATTATATTCTATGGCTAATGTGCGATATTGCAGCAAAGCTTCGGTAGTGTCTTTAAGAGAGTCAAGTGCATGTGCCATATGGAGGCGTGCCCATCGAATATCAGCATCTTCTAATTTTTCTATTTGTATAAATGTATGTGCTGTTGCTACTAATCGTTCATATTCATTGGTTTGAACATAACATTGTATAAGTCCATTTCGTGCAAAAGCTAAATTTTGTTTTCGTTGTGCTTTTTGTTCTAATTCAATTAAAATAGGAATTGCATCTTGAAATTGTTTTGAATTAAGGTGAATGGTTGCAATGCGTACAAGTGCCGATTCTTCAAATTGATTTGGTTTTTTTTGCAACACAAATAAGTAATTTTGAAGAGCCTCAAATTCATATCCTCCTTCATAATAACATTCAGCTGCATAATAATTTGCAGGAATTACAAAATAGCCGTCTCCAAATTGTTGTATGTAATTTTTGAGTAATGGCAATGCTCGTTGACAATCGCCGTTTAAATAGAGTTCTTGTGCTACATCAAAACTTAAAGAATCTTGTTCGGCTTCGGTAATAGTTGCATATCCTCCAAGGTTTTGTATATATGAAAAATATGAATTCATATCACTTTTTTTACGATAAATATTCCGAATCATATTGAGTGCAGTTTGAGCCTCTTCTGAACCCGGATATTGCTCTACAACTCGTTTGTACATAATAAGAGATTCGTCAAGTTTGTCTGAATTGTATATAATAAATGCAACTTGCAAAAGTGCTTTTTTTATGTACGAACTTGCGGTGTAATTTTGAATAATAATTTGATAATATTCAGTTGCTTTATCTACGCTTCCAATTTTTATATATGCTTCGGCAAGTTCAAACACCGCATCGTCATAATAGTGAGATGATGGATATCGCTTTGTAAATTGGGAGAGTAAAGATATTTTTGCAGATTGATTTCCAACAAGTCCTTGACAAAATGCTTCTTGAAAAAGAGCATATTCGGTGTCGTAACTACCCGATGAAACCGCTCTGCCATAAAATTTAATAGCTTGATTAAAATCTTTAAGAATATAATATGAATCACCTGTTCTAATAGCAGCATCGCTATAATATTGTGATTTTGTATCGTTTTGAATATCAAGAAATTTGCGGAACCACACTGCGGCTTGGGAATAGTTTTTTTCCTCAAAATAGGTATATCCAATTGTGTAATGTGCTCGTTTATATTCATCACTCGAAAATGCGCCGGGTGTAATTACAAATTCGTTAAATAAAGTACGTGCATTTGCATATTTTTCTAATTTATAGTATGCTTCTGCTTTCCAGTACATAGTGTTTGCACGAATGTTTTTGTCGAAAATGCCATATTGAAGTGCTTTGTCAAAATGCACTAATGCTTCAGAATACATATTGTTGTTGAACAGCTCAATACCTCTAAAATAGGCAATTTGTTGATATGCCATTTTAAGGTCGGTGGTGAGTGTTGATATACTTTCGAGTGAAGAAAGAGCATCGCGATAATTTTTTGCAGATAAAAATATTTTTACCAATAAGGCATTTGCTTCGTCTTTATATTTTGAATTGGGATATTTTTGAATAAATCCTTTCATTGCTGTTATAGCCTCATTAAAAGGAGCGTATGATAGTTCGTAAATAAGTTTTGCATGAATAAATGTAGCATCTTCTTGTATTTCTGAATTTTGTGAAAAACTCATTGCTGCTCGAAACGCATTACGTGCTTTGTCTTTTTTGTCGGTTTTTATATAACAATCTCCTAAATGGTAATAGGCATTTTGTGCAATAGTGCCTTCTTCTTCGGTAACATACTGAAATAATTCTGCTGCTTTTGTATAGTTTCCTGCTCGATAATACAAATATCCTAAATCGTAATAATCACTTTTTGAAGGATTTGTTGCGTCTTTAAAGTATTTTTCATAATAGGGGAGTGCTTGGTCATATTGTAATGTTTTATAATATGCACCAGCTAAAACTCTATACACATCGGGTAATTGTTGTGGATTTACTATGCTTTCTATACCTCGTGCGTAGCGTATAAGTTTATCATACTCTTCATATACATAATATATTTGACAAATATACGGTGGCACTACTGTTGAAAATATGGTAGAATCGGCAAGTTCTTCAAACCCGGGTAATGCTACGGTGTAATTTTTATCTACATATTCTAAATACGAATAATAAAATAATGCATTTTCTGAATATACTGATTTAGCACTTTTTACTTCTTTAAATAATGGTTTTGCTTTTGCAAATTCTTTTTGGGTATAATATGAATAGGCAAATTTATAGAAAAACTCAGCAATATCGACGTTTGAAAAATTATTGATTGAAACTTTTGAATACCATGTGAGTGCTTCGGTATATTTTTGTTCGCGAAACGCATTGTTGCCCATTTCAAAATATGCCGAAAAAATACGAGGACTTTCGGGATAGGTTTCTATAAATTTACTTAAAAGTTTGTACGCATCGCTGTTAAACAAGCGTATGCCACAAATTGCGGTGTAATAACAGGCATCACTTTGTATTGCTTTATCAGAATTATTTTCGGCAACTGATATAAATAGTTTTTGTGCAGCAGCATATTTTTGATTGTCAAATAATGATATTGCAGCAGATAACTCTTTGTTAATGTGAATGTTTTGTTTGCTTTGTTGCCCAAAAAGGGAGTTGCAAAAAAAACTAAAAAATAGTATTGATATAGCGAATGAATATTTTTGCATATTTGTATTCCGTTTTATACAAAGTTAATTTACTGAATTATATCACAAAAATGCTTATTTTTTTATGATTTTGTAAATACTAATGATGTTTTTTTTAAAAACTTATAAACGTATATCAAATGTTTTTTTAATACGCTCTTGAAAACAGAGAAAGTTCCTTTCTCACGATAATTGTATTTAAAAATAATTATATTTGCATTATTAAATTTTTATATAAAATCGTTCCGAAAAAAGGTTACTAATGAACACATTGTTTCAATCACAAAAAAACATACTACTTTTTACTATATTCTTTTTAGTTTCTTTATGCTCGTTTGCTCAACAAGAGCTTATGATATACGGAACTGTAAAAAGTCCTGAAAAACCAGAACAGCGTGCTCGCATAAAAGTAGAAGAAACTAAAACGTTTAAAATTCTATATGAACTATGGCTTGATGCTGATGGGCAATACCGTATAGATTTGCCGTATGGTAAAATATATACTATTTACTTTTATAGTGATGGCTTTACACCAATGATTTTTGATGCAAATCTTGTGCTCCCAGCAGATGCAAAACAATGCTGTTATCGTCCAATGAATATTTCTTTTCATTTTTTTACGCCCGATAGTGCGTACACAAAATTATTTAAAGAAACTTTTTATACAATTGCATATTCATCTCAGTTAAAGAATTTTAATTATGATATTGATGTTGACTATATGGTGCAACAAAAAATTGTGAATTATGAATTATTTGAAAGCAAAAAGTTAGAGGCACGAGAAGGGCTATTATTGCAGGAAGAATCTGTGTTGCAAAAGAAAAAATATCTTGCGTATATTAATCAAGCTACACAGTTGTATAACGATAAATATTATTATGCTGCACGTCGTTTGTTTTTAGAGGCGAAAAAAATACGTCCCAATCGTATGTACCCACAATATAAACTCGAAGATATAAAAACAGAATTAGAACGTTTTGAACATAAGGCTGAATTATTAGGAGTAAATGTTGATTCGCTTATACAACAAGAGCTTACTGCTTTAAATCCTGAACAAGAAAGTGAATATCCACCGTATGTTCCTTTAACGCAAGAACAAATAGAACAAATTTTTAAGCAAGAAGTCGAAAATCAAATTATACTTATGGCTGATAGTCCTCAAGAAGTTTCTCGTCTTATGGGACTTATGCAAGAGTTTTTTCGTGATGATTTTACACCCGATCAAATTGCAGTGTATGATGATACTCCTCAAGTTTCTGAACCATTTGATAGAACTGTTGATTTTACTTCTCCAACTATTTCTGTAACAGACATTGATACTGACACAATTGAAAGTACGCCTCTTGATGAATTTATGGAAGATGTACCTCATATTGTGGAACAAGTTCAAATTCCAGACACAACTTCTGAAATTGAACCACTTGTGGTCGAAAAACCAAAACAAGAAACTGTTACTGAAACTGTAAAACCTCGTCCATTACCTAAGGTTGTTGATTATAGTTCATATCAAGATTCTTTACGACAAAAATATCCAGAAACACGTACCGTAGAATATTCTGAAGATGCGAATAAAAAAATTACTCGTGTATTCTTAAATAATGGTAAAGTTGTAGAGGTTTATACACGAATTATTCATTCATGGGGTGCTACATATTATTATTTTGAAGAATATCCATCAGGATATCAAAGTATTGGATATAGTGCCTTTATGAGTAGAACAAAATTGTACGAACTCGAAGGAGATTAATCGATTTGAATTTCTTTAAGAAAATCAGATATATGTTTATTGGTGTGATTATTTTCTTTGCTAATAAAGTGAAAATCAATATAATTTAGATTAAAACCTCCCTCTAAAACATTGAGTTTTATTGTGTGAAATCCTTCTGTAAAAAATGCAGAATCACTAATTGTTTCCCACGATTGCCATCCACTGGTAGGAGCAATTGTTATATGAGAAAATACCGTTTCGTTTTCGGACAAATATAAACTTCCAACATTATTGAAACACGCAATACGATATAAAATATTGTATGTGCCTGTATATGGAAAATATATTTCATATTCCATAAAATCATCATTATGTATCCAGCCAACATTAACACCACCGCCAATGTCTGTAGTGGGTTCTGTTTGAACGCCTTGCATATTGCTATAATTTTCTGCCTCTATACGAAATTTTGAACGTTTGTTTTTTTGCGTAACAAGCACTCTTTGTGTAAATGTATTATGCGTGTAAATATCAAAATATCCAGTGCGAATAGAGTCGGCAACATTTTGTTCTTTGCACTGAATCTGAATAGTTTGATTTCCAATCCCTTCTTTTTTATCAATATGTAACCACGAGTTGTTTGATATTATTTTCCATTGTGAATTTGATACAATAGAAATAGTTGACTTTGTTTTAGGGTGATTAAATATAATAGAATGAGGATGACATACGCTGTAATCTTTATTGAGAGATTGTTTCCATATATCATATTCGGCTTTAATAGCGTGAGCAACATAAGTTAAAGGAGCTTGCCAATTTATTGCTACCTCATTAGTAGTGAAACTGCAATATGTATCAACATATGCTTTTGCAGCAAAACGAGAATAATTACCAAAACAATCTCGTTTGTTGCCTCCGTTTGGACCACCCGCAACAAAACCAGGTACAGCTTCTTTAATGCCATTGGCACCCGAAATTCTATGATGTATATTGTTTGTATGTTTCCCACCAAATCCAGTTACAAAACAATATTCCGTAGCGTTTCGTCCTAAAATATAGTCGTAACATGATAATGCTGCATTAAAATATTGATAATCTTTTGTAATAGTATATGCATATAAAAACAGAACAGCCTGATTTGCCATTATTCCATTGCTTCCCCATGCAAAATCAACAGCAGCAACTTGGTAGGGATTTTCATGTAATTGAATATGTTGTAATTCTTTAGCTTTTACGAGAATAGTGTTTTTCACGCTTTGTATATCTACATGTTTTTGAATATGAGAGCGATTGTTATACAATGAGTAAAGTCCAAGCATGCCCACATGACGCCAATTAGGAACGTTATATTGAGTAGTTACATTAATATGATTTCCATATTTTGTTTCGTTTTTTGTTGCTATTAAAAGCTCTGCGGCTGCCCATGTTTTTTCATCGTCAAAATAATTATCACCATATCCGCCAGTTGTAATGGCAGGAAAACCTTGTTCGGCACGTGGATTTACATAGGCAATATTTGGATTTTTTTGAGCCCAATCCCATGCATGTTCTGCAGATTTTAAACATGTTTGGGCAAATACAGAATCAATATTTTTATATATTCTATACGTCATTGCCATTACAGCGGCATATCCTAAGGTTGCTGCGGTTCCTTTTGCAACAACATATCGAGGAGATTTAATTTCGTGAGGCATACGGGTTGCCGAAAAATGTGCTTCGGTTGTTTTATTATATACACCACCATCTGCGGGGTCTTGCATGCTGAGCATCCAATCTAAATTCCATCGAATTTCTTTGAGTAAATCAGCGTGCTCCGAGTCGCTTTCAGGAATATTCCAGCTGATAGAATCAAAATATTCAGAGTAATTTTCGTAGGCAAGGAGCAAGGTGGCAACTGTTATGTTTGAATTTACAATATATTTATTATAATCCCCTGCGTCATATCACCCTTTGGGAGCTGAAATAATATCGCCAGCTTTGCGTAACGGACCAGCAGCTGATGGTAAAATGATAACTTTTGTATCGCTATGTCCAGCTTTTCGAGCATGTTTTCCAGCGTGTTTGGGTAATAATTCGGTTGATGCTCTGTTAAAATAAAATGCTTTTACAATAGCATTATTTATTTCATTAAAAACAGTATCATGAATTATAAAAGGATGTGAAGTGCCGTATTGCGGAACCATAAGTGTGTATGTTCCTGGATGTGTTACGGTAGTAAAATCTGCAATTTTTACAGATTCTCCTGATAAAGCCCATGTTGCTTCATTTTCTAATACTCCAGAATATATGCTTTCTCCTAACTCGTTTTGAATATAAAATGTTGTGGCATCTGTGTTAACTATTGCTGCAATTTTTTGTGTTAGAGGCAAAAAACCAATTTGATTCATTCTAATATGTGTTGTTGGTTCTTGCGAATGTGCAACTGTGTGTGTTATACTCATAAGTATAAAAAATAAAAATAGTTTCATGATTGCTGTTTTTATACGTGCAATATAATACCTATTACATATTGTTTAAATTATATGTGTTTTAAATATATCGTACTAAAATTACAAAATCTCTTATTGTTTTATAATAGTGTGAGTGCTTGTAAAGTTATTGCTATCAACAATTTCCACATAATATATACCACTTGCTTCTGTAAATGGAATTATATTATTATGTGCCGAAATGTGCATAGAAGTTACCGCAACACCATGAATAGTATATATTGTAAGTGTATAAGTTTCATTGTTTTGTAATCCAAAAACTGAAAATGTTGATTGAGTAATAGGATTTTCAATAACTACTTTTTCTAAAGACACAATAGGCGTTTTGCTTGGAGGATTTATAACAGTTGGATAGTGCATAGGAGCAATGTTTTCATCACTTATATGCGAAATATCAAAATAGTTTAAATTAAATCCGCCAGTTAAGGCAAAAAGCGTAATTTCATGCACTCCTTCTTCAAAATATGCAGTGTCTTTTACATCAATCCAATTTTGCCAACCTCCTGTGGGCGATGGTTGTATGAGAGAATATACCGAGTCATTTAGAATCATATGCATTTCACAGGTTTGCGAAAGAGCAGCATAACGATATGTTATTTCATAACTTCCAGCATGGGTAATATCTAACATATATGTCATAGAATCATTATCATCAATCCAGCCAACATTTAATCCACCGCCAGCATCTTCTGTTGCTTCGGTTTGAACGCCAATAGCACTTACATAAGATTCAGCTTCAATATGTAAATCTTTCATACGACCAAGATGTGAAATTGAAACAGTGCTTATAGTGTCATTTCCTATCATAATAGCAAATTGTCCAGAGCGAATAGTATCCCCCTCGTTTTGTGAAGTTATAGAAAGATAAATTACACCACTTCCAACAAGCGTGTCTTCAGAAAAAGCGTACCAATCATCATCAGATGCAATATGCCATTCGGTATTTGAAAAAACCGAAAACATAGCATTTTCATCTAATCGTTGTAAATCAATAGTATTAGTAGATACCACCGCAAAAGAAGCAGGAAGTGTTTTGAGCCAATTCGTATATTCATTTGGTATAGCGTGTGCAAGATATGTTATTGCTGCTTGCCAGTTTATGGCAATTTCGTTAGTGGTATAGCTGCAATACATATCTAAATATGCTTTTGCTGCTTGTGTAGGATACCCAGAACAGTCTGTTTTATTACCACTGTTTGGACCACCTGCTAAAAATCCCGGAACCGAGCCAGGTATATTGTCGGCAACAGAAACTCTATGATGAACATTTTGTGCTGATTTAGAACCATATTGTGTAATAAAACTATATTCTGTAGCATTTCTTCCTAAAATGTAATCGTAACAAGAAAGTGCTGCATTAAAATATTCAACATCAGCAGTTATTTGAAATCCGTATAATAAAATCATTCCTTGATTTGCCATTTCACCATTACTTCCCCATGGGAAATTTGAAGCAGGAACTTTATAAGGATTTCCTGTGTATGAGGATTTTAGAGCATTTGCTTTTAAAAGAATTTTATTTATTACTAATGATGTGTCAATTTCTGATGCAATTTCTGTACGGTTGGTGTATAATGAAAATAATGATAAAAATGCTACATTTCTCCAATTTGGTACATCAAATGTTCTCGACAATTTTATATGAGTTTTATAATCAGTATTTTTTGTTGTAATAAATAGTTCAGATGCTGCCCAAACTCGCTCATCGCTAAAATCTGAATCGCCATAACCACCCGTAGCAACGCCAGGGTATGTTCCTTGAGCAGAGGGGTTTATGTAGCCAACAAAGGGATTTGCAACAGCCCATTCCCATGCGTATTCTGCGGCATCTAAACATGTTTGAGAAAAAGATTGGTCAAAAGGTTCGTATATGCGAGCAGCTAACGCCATTACTGCTGCAAAATCAAGAGCTGCAGCTGTTCCTTTTGCTACTACGTATCGAGTTGCACTATATGCATGTGGCATGTTATATCCGCAAAAATCCGCATCAGTTGTTTTGTTATAAACACCTCCATCAGCAGGGTCTTGCATAGTTAACATCCAATCGAGATTCCATTTTATTTCATTCAATAAATCAGGCATACTGTTGCCACTTTCGGGAATATTCCATGTAACAGTATCAAAATAAGATGCATAATTTTCATACGCCATAAGCAAGGTGCCTGTTGTTATTCCTGAATTTACTATATATTTATTGTAATCTCCAGCATCATACCACCCTTTTGGTGCAGAAATAACATCACCTGCAACACGTGTCGGTCCTGCAGCCGAAGGTAGTACCACAACTTCTGTGTCCCAATGGGCACCTGCACGTGCATATATCCCTGCATGTTCTGGTAACAGTTCAAGAGAAGCTCGGTTAAAATAAAATGCTTTTACAATTGCTTTATTTACTTCAGAAAATACCGTGTCAGAAATTTCGAAACGAAACGATTTCCCATATCCGGGAATTTGAATGTGATAAATTCCTGGTGTTGCAAAAATACTGAAATCTGCAATTTTAACTGTTTCACCTGACGCACTCCAAACCTGTGGTTCTGAAAGAGAACTTTCAAATACTTTTGTACCAAAGGTGTCAATAATTTCAAATTTTGATGCAGAAACATCAGTAATTGCTGCAATTTTTTCTGCATATGGTAAAAAACCAATTTGATTAAGTCGAATATTTGATGCTGATTCTTGTGTAAAAACTGTTGTATAACAAAGAGTTATTAGAGCTGTAATTAAAATTTTTCTCATTTTTTAGTATGTATTTATTTTTAGGATATTGCAAAAATACTAAAAGTACGGTATTTTCCTCATGATTTGTGATGTAAAAACACCAAATTAGTAACATACATTTAAAAATAACCGTATATTTGCAAACATTTTAAAAGGGGCTGAACGGAATTGACGGGAAGTTGATTGAAAATGTAAGCATGTCGGGCGATCAAGATTTGTCCCGTAAAAACACATCTTGAAACAATAATTGGCGAAACAAACTACGCTCTTGCTGCCTAATCGAATAAAGTAGATGACGCTTAGTTCCGAATAAGATTCGGAAGCAAGACATTCCGCAAAAGACCCGCCTTTAGTCGTTTGAGTTCGGAGTGCTGTAAGTAAAGGATAGAGTTTCTAAAGCTTGTATTGAAACTTGAAATTTTTTAAGCTAAGGCAGTAATTGGGTGTTTGTTCTCTGTTGCTGTTCGAAAATTAAAAACAAACTACACATGTAGAAAGCATTTGCAATGCTTGTTCGGACCAGGGTTCAAATCCCTGCAGCTCCACAAAAAAACACAACTTTAATTAATTGAAGTTGTGTTTTTTTATTATTAATAAACAAGATTGATAATTTAATCGTGTGCTGGCATTGTTCAATATTATTTTACCATATGCCACATTATCAAATAAACATATACAATTTTGTATGCACACGGTAATAAAACAACAATGTATTCACATTAGAATAGTTTTGTTACCTTCTTTAAAATCCTTTTTTGGGTGTAATCATTTCTTCAATTAAAACACCAATACACCCCATTGAAGTTGATTTGGGGCGGAGACTAATTGATTTACTCGCAGGATCCTCAGAATCGCTTGGAATTGTTACAACTATACGAACAGTTTTACTCATAAGTACCGTAAACTCAAACTCTTTTGTGTAGTTATAATCTTTATTATCGTAAAGTACTTCATTTGTTTCCCAATCTACAATTTGATATTGTAAGTATGGTCCAAGAGCGTCTTCACCACAAATCGTAATACGGTAATCTTTACCTTGATATATTGTAAAACGAAATTCAGATGTTTGTCCTTTTAATAATAATGCACTTCGAGAAGCTTCTGCAACCGAGTACCCTTTAGAATCAGGGTTTTTGCATTTTGTTACATGATATTCAACACATGCAGATTGCGAAAAAGAAGATATTGTTAGTGATGTTAAGAAGATTGCGAAACCTAATGTAAATACTTTTTTCATTTTTTAATAATTTTTAAATTCCTACAAAAATAGTAATATATTTTAAAAACAAAAGCCTTGCCGACAACTTACAGTTAAAAATTTTAATTATTTATTGAAAAAATGCTTGTTTTTGATATGAATGCATACTTTGTTTTTGTTGTAATTAGTTTAAATTCAGATGTTTATTTGATTGTTATATGTGTGATAACTTGTGCATTAATTTTTTCATTTATTCGCTTTTTTATTTGATTACGATTTAATATTAGTTCGTTTCGTATAGCAGGAGATGAAATAGTTATATATATATGTGAATTGTTGATATGTATATTTTGTGTTGATTTAGAGAATACTGGACCAACAATTTCGTGCCACGCCTCTTTAATAGCCAATTCTTGCATTTTTTTAACAAATCCTTTTTTTTGAAAAAAATCATCAAATGCTGTCCCAAGATGTTGAAAATTTGTTTTTTTCATGCGTGCATTATGATAAAAGCGCTTTTATGCGATTGTAAATAGGAGGGTGCGAGTAGTAAAAGAACACGTACCATGGGTGAGGCGTTAAGTTACTAAGATTCTTTTTTACCAATTTTTTTAATGCAGATTGTAAATGTTTGCCACTAAAAAAGGTTTTTGCAAAATCATCAGCTTCATATTCATTTTTTCTTGAAAGAACATTTATAATAATTCCAATAATAAAAGAAAAAGGGGAGTAGAGTATGCTAAAAACAAAGAGTGCGATATGATATTTTCCCGCTTCATATGGTACATCTAAAGCTTCTGTTAATGAAGGTTTGGATAAAAATAAGCCGAATAAAAACAAAAGCACGCCTGTTTGTAACAATGAGGCTACTATCATTTGCATTGTATGTTTCTTTTTGTAATGTCCAATTTCGTGTGCTAAGACTGCAACAATTTCCTCTGTTGTAAGTTCTTGAATAAGAGTGTCGTATAATACAATTCTTTTTTTTGAGCCTAATCCTGTAAAATAGGCATTTGCTTTGGTTGAACGTTTAGAACCATCAATTACATATATATTAGTAAGTGTAAATCCTACTTTTGATGCAAATTCGTATATGGCATCTTTTAATTCTCCTTCTTCTATTGGCGTTTGTTTATTGAATAATGGAACAATAATACTTGAATAAAACATGGTGAAAAATACCATAATTCCAGAAAGTGCTATCCATGCGTATATCCAAAAATTAGATTCAAAAAAGGTAATCAACCATAAGAGTAAATAGAGAATACCCCCGCCTAATAGTATAGTAATCAACAATGATTTTAATTTGTCAAATATGAATGTTTTGCGTGTTGTTTTATTAAAACCAAATTTTTCTTCAATTACAAAAGTATTGTACACCTCAAAAGGCAAACTAAGAATATCTGAGCCTAAAAAAAGTATGCCGAAAAAAATGAGTGCTGGAAAAATATGATTAACCGTTGAATCAAAATAACTATAAACCAACGAATCAATATACGCAAAACCTTTAAATAGAAGCATTCCTAAAATAAGAAGTATAGAAAATGTGCTTGAATAAAAATTTATTTTTGATTTTGCGTTATCATATTTTTGTTGTTTTGAATATTCCGCTTCGTCATAAATATCGCTTACTTCAGGGGGAATTTGTGCGAGTCTGTTTTTAGAATTTAAAAAATTGAGGAGTCGTTCAAATATGTAATCAAACATAAGAACTCCAATAATTATCCAAAAAATAATGATATCCATAATATGTAGTAAAAAATAATTGTCAAAAATACAGTTTAAAAATGTAATTTGTATGAATTTGCTGTAAAAATAGATATGATTTTTATGTTTTAAGAAAATTTTAGAATTTTTATTACGTTTGTAATATATGTTTTTGTACTTTTACATTTAAACACTTTTTAAAATTTCGTGATTATGAAATATTTTAATTTTTTGCTTATTACTATTTTGTTTTCTGTAACCTCTGTTTTTGCACAGAATAATGTCGATTTAAGCGAATTGTCAAAAAACAATAATGGTGCGTATGTTTTGAATGGACAGCTTTATAGCGGAAATGTGTATGCAAAACATGAAAGCGGAACTATTGGTCTTATAGGTGAGGTGAAAAATGGATTAAAAGAAGGTGCATGGAAATATTATTATACAACAGGCGAGATTAAACGTGAGTCAACGTATGTGAATGATAAAAAAGAAGGACTTACGTATTATTGGTATCAAAATGGACAAGTAGCAAAGGAAATAATGTATAGAGATGATAAAAATATAGACCAAAAATTATGGGACGAAAACGGCAAACGCAAACCTAATCCTGGATTTGAAAGTTTTCGATAATTCATATCTCTATACGCTGCAACTTTTTTAACATATATATAATAGTAATCTAATACAACAATGCGAAACCTTATATTTTTAATCATGTTCGCATTGCACTCGGTGTGTATTGCACAATCACAACAAGTTGAAAATACGGTGTTTTCATCAAAAGTTGCATCGGTGCAAATGTTTCCGAGCGGGCAACCTCTACAATCTCCTATAATTCAATTGTTAGGAGGAACCACAATGAGTGTACATTTTGATTATCTTGATTCGGAAATATCTGATATGAGATATGAAATACAATTATGTACAAAACATTGGGTTCCTGTTACACACTCACTTTCGTCGTATGCAAAATCTTTAGGAACGCATTATTTTGATACGATTCAAAATTCAGTAAATACACATGTGCCTTACGTACATTATTCAACTTCGTTTCCGTATGATGATTTTGAGTTTTTACTTTCGGGGAATTATATTTTTCGTGTGTTTAATGATTACACAAATGAATTGCTGTTTCAACTCCGCTTTATGGTTATTGAACAATTGGTAGAACTCACCACAAACATACGAGCAGCAACAAATGTAATGTATAGAGATACGCATCAGGAAGTTGATGTTGATGTGCATTTACATGGGTTTAAAGTGCACGATCCTGTGCGTGATATGTATCTTGTGTATATGCAAAACGGACGTTGGGATAATGCAATACATGGTTTAAAGCCAAGTTTTATTTCTGCAGATAAATTGCAGTATGATTATGAACGAGAAAATTTGTTTGAAGCAGGTGCTGAATATCATCATTTTTCGTGTAAAAATATCTATGCACCTCATGTACAAGTGAATGAGGTGTTTTTTAATCAATCGCAATTTGAACTTTCCTTAAAACCACATAAATCTGAAACATATTCTGTGTATGCCTCTCGTTCTGATTTGAATGGACGATTTTTGCCTTCGTTTGAACGTCCAAATGATGCTCACACGGATGCCGATTATGTGCGTGTTAATTTTATTCTTAATTATCCAAATACCTTTGCCGCCGATTCAATTGATATGTATGTGTGTGGACATTTTAATATGTGGCAAACAAATGAAGCAAATAGAATGACATATAATTTTGAAAAAAAACAATTTGAAGCAAGTCTTATACTCAAACAAGGATATTATGATTATCTATTTGCCTATCGTGATAAACGTAATTATACACTACAAACGTTTGAAACAATGGGTAGTTTTTCGCAAACTAAAAATGAATATGAGATATTGGTGTATTTTTATGATATGATTCACGATTATGATAGAATTATTGGATACACGCGTGTGTTAAGTGAATATTAACGCATTCTAAGACATCGAAAAGACATATAAATACATGGTAATTGATACGACATTTAATGTTTATACCGACGCAGGTGGTGGCGATCTAGACACTACAAGTTCTACACTGCGACAATATCATAAAATATTATGGAGTAAAACTTTACCAAACGGAAAGTTTTTTGAATTGTTTGACAACAAAAGTGGTGCTTATTTATATCATAAATCAGAATTTGGGGAATTTAACTTAGGTAGTGATGCGATAACACATTCATACAGAAATCAAAAGAGAAAACAATGGTTGGTAAAACAAATCCCAAACGAAGTAAACGAACTTTTTGAGATAGCTACTACAATTGGAGCTTACACGCTTTTCCCGAAAAATAAAATTGATAATAAATTTACAATTAATCAATCAAGAGGTGTAAATAGTTTTATTGACGATAGATTTGATTTGACGTTAGAATGTATTCGCTTATTTTATTTGAAACAACAAAGTCCGCTTTTTGATACATTTTTGCGGTACAAAAAATTTTTCGATTTATTTGAAAACTTTAACGGATATATCAAATTCTTTTTGTTTAATGACCTTATTGACAAAAACGGAAATGTAAAATTTTACTTGCCATTTGACAATTTCAAAACAAAACCCATGTTTTCTGATGTTAACGATTATTTAATATATAAAGAAAGGGTAATAAATTTTGTTATGTTAAGGAATAAAAGGATTAGAGAATTTGCTGATAAAAAAAATAATATCTAATAAGGACTTTACATTAGGCAAAGTAGATTTTTTAAATTTCAAGTTGTAATTTTTGTTGAGTTTTGTAAGATGGAATTTTATTCGAACTGTCATATGAATGATTTACATATTTGTTTTTTATAGGAACGGATGCTGCTAATGTATAATAGCAACTGTTTTATGTGAAAAACTTTTGTTTGCAGAAGGCGACTATGTATATTTATATACACATAGTACAACAAGAATCGAATGAGTAATTTTATATTTTTATGGCACATATTTATACTAAAACAGGAGATAAAGGAACTACATCTTTATTAGGTGGCACACGAGTTTCTAAACATCATGTGCGTTTAGAATGTTATGGAACGGCAGATGAATTAAATTCGCATATAGGATTAATTCGTGATTCTATGTCTGATGCCAAAATCATTGCTTTACTTGAACGCATACAACATATTTTGTTTGTAGTTGGTTCAGATTTAGCGAATGAAAAATCACACAAAAAAAATGTTCCTGTGTTATCACACGATGAAATTGTATTGATAGAACAAGCTATTGATGAAATTTCACAAGAATTACCCACCTTACGTAATTTTATTTTGCCCGGTGGGCATCCGCTTGCTTCATATTGTCATATTGCTCGAACAGTTTGCAGGCGACTCGAACGTCTTGTTTCAAAATTAACCGAAGAGGTTGAGTGTAATGAAAATACCCTTATATATATTAATAGATTATCAGATTTTTTATTCGTATTAGCACGAAAAGTGCTAAAAGATTTCAACAAAAGTGAAATTACATGGAGTCCAATTTTGTAATGTGCTTTTTTTTTTATTTATTCGCGGAAAATTCACTTATTAAAAAACAGTAAAATTATGTATTGGACATTAGAACTAGCTTCAAAACTGGAAGATGCTCCATGGCCGGCAACAAAAGATGAGTTGATTGATTTTGCTATTCGCTCAGGTGCACCGCTTGAAGTAATTGAAAATCTACAAGAAATAGAAGATGAAGGCGATGTGTACGAAAGTATCGAAGATATTTGGCCGGATTATCCAAGTAAAGATGATTTTTTCTTTAACGAAGACGAGTATTAATTAAAAAAAGCTGTTATAAATAAAATTATAACAGCTTTTTAATTTTTTATTCAAACACAATAGTTTTATTGTTATAAATAAGAGTTTTACGTTGAATATGCGACCAAACAGCATTTGACAGAACAATTTTTTCTAAATCTAACCCTTTTCGCTTCATATTTTCAACCGTGTCTTTGTGCGTTACTTCGGTTACTCCTTGCGCAATAATTGGTCCACCATCAAGTTCTGGCGTAACATAATGCGATGTTGCTCCAATTAATTTAACACCTCGTTCATACGCAGAGTGATATGGTTTTGCTCCGGGAAATGCAGGTAAAAAAGAATGATGAATATTTATTATTTGATGTTCAAATTCAGCAATAAATTGCGGAGAAAGAATCTGCATATAACGTGCTAATATAACAGAGTCAATTGCATTTTCGCGTAATAATTGTAATATTTTTTGCTCTTGCTCGGTTTTATTTTCTTTGCTTATAGAAAACACATGATATGGTATGTTAAATTGTTGTGCTACATGTTTAAGTTTAGAATGATTACTAATTATAAGCGGCACTTCAATATTCCATTCGCCTGAACTAACACGTGATAAAATATCATATACACAGTGTGAGAGATGCGACACAAAAATTGCAATACGAGGTGTGTTTTGAGCAAAATATAAATCAAATTTCATTGCATATCGTTCGCCAACCAATGTCGTGAAATAATCACCAATTTTTTTTGTGGGAATGGCAAATCCTTCCAAATCCCACTGAACTCGCATAAAAAATTCTTTTTCTTGATGGTCAACATGTTGATCGAGGTACAAAATGTTACCATTATTTTTATGTATAAATTCGGTTACAGAAACAACAATACCTTTTTTATCTTTACAGTGAATAAGGAGTGTTGCTGAATTAGGGTTTGTTTGCATATGGAATGGTATTATAATTCTTCAATTGCTTTTGCAAGTTCATCAGTCATCTCTAAGTTATGGTACACCATGCTCACATCTTCGCATTCATCAAATGCATCAATGAGTTTAATTACTTTCAGAGCATCATCAATATTGAGTTGTGTTGTTGATAGGGGGACTCGCCTTAATTCTGCATTGGTTGCTTCAATAGAAAGTTCTTCTAATTTTTTTTGCATATTTCCAAAATCATCAAGTGCGCAAACAAGCGTAATACTTGTTTCATCTTGTTCAATTTCCTCAAGACCTGCATCAATTAATTCAAGCTCAAGTTCGTCTATGCTAATAGAAATAGCTTTTTTTGCAATTTCAAACATACCTTTTCGTGTGAAAATAAATGAAAGTGAGCCATTTACTCCTAAACTTCCGTTATATTTTGTAAATATTGAACGTACAGCACCTACTGTCCTGTTGTTGTTATCACTTAAACATTCTATAAAAATAGCAACGCCTCCGGGAGCATACCCTTCGAATGTTAAAAACTCATAGGTGGATTCATCTTTTTCTCCTTTTGAAATAGCCCGCTCTATTACCTCTTTTGACATATTTACACCTTTTGCGTTTTGAATAGCGAGACGTAAACGTGCATTCATAGTGGGGTCTGGATTACCATTTTCTTTTACTGCAACGGTGATTTCTTTTGAAATACGCGAAAACATTTGACTTCGTTTTGTGTCAGTTGCACCTTTTTTTCGTTTTATTTTAGACCATTTACTGTGACCTGCCATAGATTTTTTTTTTAATGAATGTATAAAAATAAAAAAGGTGATTACATAAACCACCTTTTATAAAATAAACAAATAAAAAACACTACTTATTTTTTTTCGTATGTAAGTGTTGCAATAACACTTCTAGAAGATGTTCTTCCGTCATACGTGTATGAATTTGAATATGATAGTCCGAGAACTAACTCTTTGTTAGTTAATTTTTTAATTGAAAAAATATCACTACCACCAATACCACCAATCATAATTAATTCTTTGTTTGAAGTTCCATCAATCCATGACCATATATCAGTCTCTATTTCAGTATCTCCATCGTCCACTACAGTTATTTCAACAGTACCATCATTATTGATTTTCATTTTTTCACTGTAGCTATAGGTACTTGTATATCCACCTGAAGTCTCTGTCATAATAACACCATCATATGTCATGGTTTCTGTATTTGTAGTTTCCATACGATGTATGTGTTCCTGTGTAATCAGCTTTTGTTCAGCTTTTGTTAATGTCCATTCACCGACAATTCTACCATTTTTTGATTTTAATGATACAGCAGGATTGTCATCATATTTGCTACAACTTGCTAATACTAAAGCCGAAGCAAAAAATAAAACTGAAAGTTTAATGATTTTTTTCATAATTTTGATTGTTTAAATTAATATATTATAATTAATATATTATAATTAATATACTATTGAATTAAGTAAATAC
>JAAYPM010000016.1 GCA_012519815.1 Bacteroidales bacterium | reverse complement strand
TTTGCAAAAGGAGCAAGAATTATGCGTAATTTTTGATTGTCTTGCAGTGTAAATTCAATAAATCCCTTATCAACTTTTGTAATAGAAAAAGGCAAATCATTTGCATATAAAGAATATTCAGATTTTGGGTATCCAAACAAAAACACACCATTATCGCGAGCTAAAGGATTGGGAGCCTCTATTCTATCGGGCGAATCATGATTACCCGCAATTGCAATAACTGGACGAGTTCCGTTGTTTGATAATTTTTTTACCGTTGCATAAAAAAGCTCTAAAGCATCAATAGGAGGATTAAACGTGTCAAATAAATCGCCAGCAATTATTACAGCATCAACCGCTTGTTCATTTGCAATTTCGCATATTTCGGCAAGTACTTTTTTTTGTTCTTGTAAACGGTACACAGCCCCTAAACGCTTTCCAATATGCCAATCTGAAGTGTGAAGAATTTTCATTGCAAATGTATGTATGTTTTTATAAGAGATTGTAAAATAATAACAAGCGAGAAATCTTTATCAAATATAGCAAAAATTCAATAATAATACATCACTGTCCTAAAAATGGGAAGCTTACACTTTTTGTATTGAACCAAAGTACACGGAGGTTATAAATATTTCTGAGGAACCGAATGTAAGTTTAAATCCTGTTGGTGGTGGTAGTGTACTAATAGGAATAAACATGCAATAAGATTTAATTGTCAATATATTTCAAGAAAGTATGAAATACATGAATACGCAACTCCTGGTCAAACTAATGAGGGGACTAAATTACATTTATCAATTGTTCAATCTTCAAGATAACAAAAAATATATACCTAAAGTAACATTAGGTTTTTATATAGAGAACTTGAAGGAAGTAAATATGTTTAAAAATTGAATTGAGCAAAGGAACTTGTGTTGCTGCTAACGATAAATTTCCGCATTAAAACTTTATTATTTTATCCAAAAATATATAAAACTTGCAGTCGTTACAGCAAAGGTAAACACAAACAATTTTCTATCTTTGCACAATCAAAAAACGGTAGAGTGAAACGTACATTTATAATAAATTTAGGATTACTGGTTTTTTTGAACCTTTTAATAAAACCATTTTGGATTTTTGGTATTGACCGAACAGTGCAAAATACGGTGGGAACAGAAAGTTACGGAATGTACGCCGTGCTTTTTAGTCTTACCATTATGTTTAATATCTTTCTTGATATGGGCATTGCTAATTTTAACAATAGAAACATAGCCCAAAACAGTCAACTTTTACAAAAATACTTTTCAAATGCAATGGTTCTTAAACTATTTTTAGGAGTTTTATATACCATTATTGCCATTGTTGTTGGAATGTTTTTAGGGTTTGGTCATGAAAAAATGCATCTTTTTGCATTCCTTATAGCAAATCAGTTTTTACTATCCTTAATTCTTTTTTTTAGATCAAATATTTCGGGCTTACACATGTATAAAACCGACAGTGTTATTTCGGTTACCGACCGTGCCCTTTTAATTGTATTATGCGGTTATTTGCTACTTACAAAACGAGAATCATTTACCATAGAATGGTTCGTTTATTCACAAACTATAGCATATTTTATAACATGTTGCATATCATTTTTTATAGTGCTACGAAAAATTACGGTGTTTAAACTAAAATGTAACCGTGTTTTTTTGCTGCTTATTTTAAAACAAAGTTATCCGTATGCTCTTTTAACTTTGCTTATGGGCATGTACACTCGTATGGATATGGTTATGATAGAAAACATGTTGCCTGACGGTGCTTTGCAGGCAGGTATATATGCTCAAGCATTTAGAATTTTAGATGCAGTTGCTATGTTTGCATACTTATTTGCCAGCCTTTTATTACCTATGTTTTCAAAAATGATAAAGCAAAAAGAATCTATTGCAGAGCTTACAAAAACATCATTTTTAGTAATAATTGTACCAACATTAGTGTTTGTTATAGGCACTGTTTTTTATGGTTGGGAACTTATGAATCTTATGTATCATGAGCATTATGACGAATCAACACATATATTTAAAGTGCTTATTCTTGGATTTATTCCTATTGCTACCTCATATATTTTTGGTACGCTTTTAACAGCAAATAATAATTTAAAGCAACTTAACATAGTTGCAAGCATTGGATTATGCATAAATTTTATTGGTAATATATATATAATACCTCGATTAGGAGCCTATGGAGCAGCAATTACAAGTTTTAGTGCACTTGCATTTATAGCAATTTGTCAAGTATTTATTGTGAAAAAAATATTCCAATTACAAGTTCATACTCGCACGTTTCTTATGCTTATATTATTTACACTATTAGTTACCATAGCGTATGCATTTTTAAAAGGAATGCTCGAAAATTGGATTTATAATCTTGTACTTATTGCCGCTGTTTCATTAGTATTAGCATTTGTTACTGGTTTGTTTAAGTTTAAAGATTTATTGAGAATCTTTAAAAATGATTTTGTTTAAATGATTGAAAAACATGTGATTAAAGTGTTTTTTCTTTTTCACACAAAACTCTTTGTTTTCTTGACTTGTTTGCTGATACATTTTAAAAAACTAAAAATAAAAAAACCTATTTTTAGTTTATATTTTGATTTTTAGTATATTCGCATAATTATGTGTTTAAAATAATAAAGCATACATTGTAATTGATTTTGTTTTTATGAGAATTTCGCATATAATTCCATTATTTGTAATTATTTTTATTGCCGTTATAGGATACACTATACAACCTCAAAACATACAGCATAGCGAAGAGCAAATTGTATGCGAAGACATAATCGACTACCGTGCTGAAATTGCTCCGTTTTTAGATACATTTGAACTTTTTTTACATAAAAAAATTGAACAAGCTCATTTAGTAGGAGCCGCTGTTGCTGTTGTGTACAAAGGGCAGGTGGTTTTATTAAAACCATATGGCGTAAAAAAAATCCGCACAACCGACTCTGTAGATGTACACACCGCATTTCGCCTTGCATCGGTTTCAAAAGGATTTACCGGTATATTGGCAGCAAAACTTCATGCACAAAATCTTATAAATATTGATACTACTGTTATATCATATTTGCCACATTTTTCATTAAAGCGAACAAAAAATCAACAAGAAATAACTCTTCGTCATATTTTAAGTCATACAACAGGCGTTGTTGCACATTCTTTTGACCCTTCTATTGAAGCAGGAGCTTCATTCCATTCAATATTTCATAGTTTGCGTAATGCTAATATAACAGCCATGCCTGGAAAAGTTTATACCTATCAAAATGCGCTGTACAGTATTTTTGATACAATTGTTCACGCACAATTAGGCACCACAACTAAGCAGTTTTTACACGATTCTATTTTTGCACCTCTTGGTATGAATAACGCTTCAAGCAGTTTTGAAGAGTTTATCGACAGTAGAAATTTTGCATATCCACATTCATTACACAAAACAAAAGGATATACATCAATACGATTAAATAATAGATATTATTCTGTTACAGCTGCTGCTGGTGTAAATGCAAGTATTGCCGACATGAGTATATGGCTGCAAGCTTTGTTGGGAAAGCATCAAACAGTAATTCCACAAGATGTTATTACCGAAACATCTGTTTCGCATGTGAACACAAAAATACCATATATTACGCAAAAAAATTGGGGAAATATTGCAAGTAGAGGATATGGATTGGGCTGGCGAATACTAAATACAAACAATAATATTGTTGTGCAACATGGTGGTTATGTTGACGGATACAGAGCAGAAATTGCATATTGTGCCGACAAAGAAATAGGTATTGTATTTCTCTCAAATTCACCGCATGTGTTTATTTCGCAAATTGTACCTCACTTTATGGTTGGCTTTTTTGATTACCAAAATCAATTGCTTGAAACAATAGCACATAATTAATTTCACCTTATAATTTTTCATTATACACAAACTCACCAAAAATATTTTGCGAAACAAACGCATAATACCGCCTCTGATATTAAAAAAAAAAGTACTTTTGAATGGTATTTAGTAATAAGTAAAGATTTTTGTAAGGTTTGCTATAAAAATCTAATCAAAAGAATACAAGAAAAATAGAAAATGAGAACAATCGAAATAATGGACACAACCCTTCGTGATGGAGAACAAACGAATGGCGTTGCTTTTACTGAAAAAGAAAAATTAGTTATTGCAAAACAATTGTTAACAGAAGTTAAAGTATCACGAATTGAAATAGCGTCTGCACGTGTTTCGAGTGGTGAATATAATTCTGTAAAACGAATTATGGCATGGGCAAAAGAGAATGAATATATTGATAAAATAGAGGTTTTAGGATTTATTGACAATGGTTTGTCATTACAGTGGATACATGATGCGGGAGGGAAATGGATAAACTTTTTATGCAAAGGTTCTATTCGGCAACTTGAAGGACAATTAAAAAAAACGCCAAAAGAGCATATTGCTAATATAATTGAGAATGTGAAAATTGCTGAATCTTTAGGCATTTCGGCAAATATTTATTTAGAAGATTGGTCTAACGGCATGCGACATTCTCCCGAATATATCGATCAATTAATTACAGAATTGAGTAAAACATCAATTAAACGATTTATGCTTCCCGATACGCTTGGAATTTTATATCCGAAAGAAGTGTATGTGTTTGTAAAACAGCTCATTCAAAAATTTCCTCATATACATTTTGATTTTCATGCACATAATGATTATGACCTTGCTGTGGCAAATTCTAATGCTGCTGCAAGTGCCGGAATTCATGGTATTCACACTTCGGTAAATGGTTTGGGCGAACGTACAGGAAATACTGCATTGTCAAGTATTATCCCATGTTTGCACGACCATCTGCAGATTCAAACTACGGTGCAAGAAATGCAGCTTAATAAAATTAGTAAACTCGTAGAAACAATTTCGGGCATTCGTGTAGGTGCAAATATGCCTATAATTGGCAGTAATGTGTTTACGCAAACTGCGGGTGTACATGCTGATGGAGATAAAAAAGGTAATTTATATTTTAATGATTTAATGCCCGAACGTTTTGGACGAGTACGAAAATATGCACTTGGCAAAACATCAGGAAAAGCAAATATTGAAAAAAACTTGCAAGAACTTGGGCTTGAACTCGATCATGATGAAATGGTGTTAGTTACCCAAAAAGTTGTTGAATTAGGCGACAAAAAAGAAAGTATCACAACCGAAGATTTGCCCTATATAGTTCGAGAAGTTTTAGGTACAATGCATCAAGAAGAAAAAGTATCTATTGATAATTATTATGTGTGTCATGCAAAAGGATTAAAACCTGTTGCAACTATTTGTTTGCGAGTAAACGGACAAACATACGAGGAAACATGTCCGGGAGATGGACAATATGATGCGGTAATGAATGCACTCAAAAAAATTTATTCGCATTTAAAAGTAAACATTCCTCGTTTAACCGATTATATTGTTACTATTCCTCCGGGAGGTAAAACTGATGCACTTGTTGAATCAATTATTACATGGGAAACAGATTCTGGTTCATTTAAAACTCGTGGACTTGATTCTGACCAAACGGCTGCTGCTATTAAGGCAACAGTGCGTATGCTTAATATTATTCATGATAAAGAAGAATAACGGTATCAATGGCATTTGCGAATATTTCTGATTTTATACAAACTTTGCAAGAGCACCAAGAACTTATTGTGTGCGACACACCTGTATCCACATATTTAGAAATTACCGAAATTACCGATAGATTTTCGAAACAAACATCTGCAAAAAATAAAGCCATACTTTTTACACAAACAGGAACAAAATTTCCAGTACTTATTAATGCTTTTGGCTCCGAATCACGAATAAATATAGCGTTAGGAACCGATTCTCTTGATGATATTCGAATACGTATTGAATCTCTTTTTTCGCATATATCATCTCCAAAATCCGGAATACGGGACGCACTTAAAATGCTTCCATTACTTGCAGAAATGCAATCGTGGATACCTAAAACACGTTCAGGAAAAGGAGCATGTCAAGAATGTGTTATGGAAACACCCAACCTTGATGCTTTGCCAATACTTCATTGCTGGCCCTACGATGCAGGGAGATTTATAACACTCCCTATGGTAATAACGCATCATCCCGAAACGGGAACGCGAAACGTGGGTATGTATCGCATGCAAGTATATGATAAAAACACAACCGGAATGCATTGGCATTTACATAAAACAGGAGCGAATCATTATAATGCATATAAAAAGTTAAAGCGTGTAATGCCCGTGTCGGTGGCAATAGGGGGCGACCCTGCACATACATTTTCTGCAACTGCTCCACTTCCCGAAAATATTGATGAATTTATGCTTTCGGGATTTTTACGCAAAAAAAAGGTGGAACTTGTGAAATGTATTACCAATGATATATATGTGCCTGCTGATGCCGATTTTATTATTGAAGGATATGTTGACACACAGGAAGATATGTTTATGGAAGGACCTTTTGGCGACCATACTGGATTTTATTCTTTACCCGATTTATATCCTTTTTTTCATATTACTTGTATTACCCATAGAAAAAATGCAGTGTATCCAACTACAATTGTAGGTATTCCGCCTATGGAAGATGCGTGGATTGGAAAAGCAATTGAACGAATTTTTTTAGCACCAATTAAATTTTTATTAGCCCCCGAAATTATTGATTATACCATGCCATTTGCGGGTGTTGCCCATAATTTAGTAATTGTAAAAATTAAAAAAACATTTGCTGGACAAGCAATAAAAGTTATGAATACATTGTGGGGAGCGGGACAAATGATGTTTAATAAAGTTTTATTACTTGTTGACGAACAGTGTGATATTACAAAAAATGCTGAAATAATTACAGCAGTTCTTACTCATGCTGCTCCAGAAAACGATATGTATATATTAAAAGGACCGCTTGACGTGCTCGACCATGCCGCACCGCATGTTGGATACGGGAGTAAATTATGCATTGATGCAACTACAAAATTATCAGAAGAGGCTAAAAATAAAAATCCTCATCAAACATATATGTGTGTTGCTATTGCTGCCGAAGATTATGCAAAGCGACAACAAATTGCACAAGAATATATTGCCAAAAATCCTCAAACTCGTTATATAATTCTGCATGATGCTGTTATTGATGCAAGCGATACAGAAACAATAGTGTGGCACACTCTTAATAATTGCGACCCACTCCGCGATTGTACAATTCAAGATGGGTATTTTATTTTTGATGGAACCACAAAACATGCCGATACAACACAACGCGATTGGCCCACACCAGTTGTATCACTCGACACCACAATTGCTCAGGTTGATACACGTTGGGACGAATATAAAATAGGAGAATTTATTCACTCTCCTTCACCTGCGTATAAAAAATTACAAATGCAAAATTCGGCATGGTTGTACCAACAAAATAAGTAATCTAAAACTATCAGTAAAAGAAAATTTATATATACTATGCAAATATTCATTTTTTGTGTACCTTAGCAGTAAGGTTTGAAGTATGAGAAAATCTATTTTTTTATATTGTATATGTATCTTTTCTTTTTTGCATGTTTCAGCAAAAAATCCGGCTATTTATTATTCTACAAAGTTACATTTCGATTATTTTTCGATAGCTCAAGGAATTTCACAGAGTAACATTACCTGTTTATTACAAGATTCTCGCGGGTTTTTGTGGATAGGAACGCAGGCAGGATTAAATCGTTATGACGGAAAATCATTTGAAATATTTAAACACGACCCCGAAGATGAAGAATCAATTTCAGACAATATGATTTATGATATTTCTGAAGATTTGGAAGGAAATATTTGGATTGCAACTGAAAATGGATTGAATATGTTTAATCGTTTACATAATAATTTTACCTCATATTATCCATATCAAAATAATCAATCATTTACTATAAATGACAATGTAATTTACGCCGTTCATGCTGATTTTGAGAATAATATATGGATTATAACGCCAAGTTATATTAATAAAATTAACAATGAAAATGGTAAGGTAAAAAAGTATCAATATGAAAAAGACCTTTTTTTAAAAGAAATTGAAAATTTTAAATATACTATTTTTCAAGATTCATACGGGGTGCTTTGGTTTGGTACAAAAGAAGGATTAGTGTATTATGAACCTGAAATTGACGCACTAATTTTATTTAAAAATAATCCTTTCGAAAAAAACTCAATTAGCAACAATGAAGTGCGTTGTATATACGAGGATTCTTATAAAAATCTTTGGATTGGAACAAGTCATGGGTTCAATAAATTTAATCGTGATTCACAAACGTTTACCCGATTTTTTTATCCGCACAAATATGATATGCAAAATGCAATAACAGGTATTGTTGAAGGCAAATCTCCTCATGAATTGTGGATAACTTCAAACAATCATGGATTGTATCGTTTTTCTGTTGAAACTTTAAAATTTGAGGCTCATACTCATTCTCTTACCGAAAATAGTATTGCAACAAATAATATAAATTGCATTATTAAAGATCGCTCAAATATAGTGTGGATAGGTACAAGAAACGGTTTAAACAAACTTGATATTAAAGCAAAAAAATTTAATATTCTGAGTATTCCCTATGGCAACAACAAAGAATTTAATGAACATACTACTAATATTTATTTATTTGATTCATTATTATTTGTCGGCACTCGACAAGATGGTTTGTTTATATATAATACGCATACCCAAAAAACACAGAATTTCTCATATACAAAAGGTAATTTTCCCGGAAATCATATTGTTTCAATACAATTAAGTAGCTCAGGAAAATTATATGTGTGTGGCGATAGCTTTTGTGCTCTCTATGATAAACATACAGAAACGTTTTCTATGCTCCATACAATAATTCCCGATATACATGAAAAGCTTTCGGGAAATAGACAAATTAAAGCATTGCTTGAAGATTCAAAAGGCAACATTTGGATTGGTACAAATTCTGGAATTTTTATGTTTGATACTGAAAAGAAAAAATTATTGAATTTTGATAAATATTCAAATACTCGCTATTTACCTTCAAATATTATTTTAAGTTTTTTTGAAGATTCAAAAGGTACTATTTGGATTGGAACAGACAAAGGTTTAGCTCGTTATACTCATAATGAACAAAAAATTGAGACATATTCATATACCAAAAAAAACGAACGACATAAAAGCCAAAATAAAGTGTATTGTATTCTCGAAGATACAAATAGTAAAATGTGGATTGGTACAAATTCTGGTTTGTATGCATTTCGAGAAATTGATTCTTTATATGAATTTTATACCGAAAAAAATGGTTTGCCAAACAATCAAATTTTTGGACTTGTTGCAAACAATCAGGATTTGTGGATTAGCACAAATAAGGGATTAGCACAATTTACACAACGAACAAAAACATTTAAATCATTTGACCCTTCAGACGGTATTCAAGGATATGAATTTGTACCTAACAGCATGTTTAAAACAAATTATGGCTTAGTGTTTTTTGGTGGAATACATGGCGTAAATGTATTTTATCCTGATTCAATTTATGACAATCCAATTGTTCCTAATTTAGAAACACTCCATATGTCATACTTTACTGATGCTGACAGAAAAACAATATATCTTTCTGATGCCCGAGAAGTTGTATTGCCATGGAAACATAATTTTTTAACTATTCAGTTTGCTTCTATAGAATTTACACAACCCCATAAAAATAAATATAAATATATTTTAGAAGATTTAGATAACGAATGGCACGACCTCGGCTCGCAAAACTCAATTAATTATTCAAGTTTACCTTCGGGTAATTACACACTTAAAATTATTGGCTCTAATAATGATGGTGTGTGGGGACACGAACGAATTTTAACCATTCGAGTGCAAACACCTATTTGGAAAACAACATGGGCGTATATTTTTTATGTTGTTGTTTTCTTGATTTTGCTCTTTGTTTTTATTGAATCTCGTACACAAAAATTACGTGCGGCAAATAAAACACTTACCGAAAAACAAAAATCAGCATACGAAATTGCAAAACAAAAAGAGGAATTAAGTATTAAAAATAAGAATATTACTGATAGCATTATGTATGCAAAACGTATTCAATGGGCAATTATGCCGTCTCGTGCAAAATTTAAACAATTGCTCCCTAATTCGTTTATTCTGTATATGCCTAAGGATATTGTAAGTGGCGATTTTTATTGGATTACCGAAATTGAAGATAAAATTTTTATTGCAGCTGTCGATTGTACTGGGCACGGTGTGCCGGGAGCATTCATGTCTATAATAGGATATGATTTATTGCGAAATATTACGAAAGAACGCAAAATTCATAAACCTTCAGAAATTCTCGATTATTTGAATAAAGCACTTATTGAACTTCTCACAAAAAACCAAATGGAAGATGACACAATGGTTAAAGACGGTATGGATATTGCAATTTGTGTAATGCATAAAAGCAAGGGAATTATTGAATATGCTGGTGCATTAAATCCTCTTTATATTGTGCGTAATAATAAAATTATTTCAATAAAAGGTGATAGATTTTCGGTGGGATTAAGTAACGAACATGAAGATGTGCCGTTTAAAAATCATATAATTAAAGTGCAACCAGACGACACGTTTTATATATTTTCAGATGGATATGCCGACCAGTTTGGCGGACCTATGCAGAAAAAAATGAAATATATACGCTTCCGTCATCTTCTGTTATCTATTCATCATCAGCCGTTTATTAAACAAAGCAAAGCACTTAAAGATTATTTTGTAAATTGGAAAGGCGACACCGAGCAAATAGATGATATCTTAGTAATAGGTTTTAATGTAAATAATTACATGAAATCGCTCCATGAAAAAGAAAGAGATGCTAATCTGTAAAAAAAGCATAAGCAAATCTCTTGCGAAACAAAAAAAAGTATTCATTTTTGTAAAAAAATAATTATGACAAAAACAATTTTAATTACCGGAGGTGCTGGTTTTATTGGTTCTCATGTGGTACGACGCTTTGTTACAACATATCCGAATTATACTATTGTAAACCTTGATGCATTGACCTATGCGGGAAATTTAGAAAATTTACGAGATGTTGATACACTTCCAAATTATAAATTTGAAAAAGGAGATATTGCTGATGCAGATTTTATTGAAGCTTTGTTTAAAAAATATACATTTGATGGAGTAATTCATTTAGCAGCAGAATCACATGTGGACCGTTCTATAACTGACCCCGGAGCGTTTGTGAAAACAAATGTGTTTGGTACAATGGTGTTATTAAATGCAGCAAAAAATGCATGGCAAACTAATTTTGAAGGAAAACGTTTTTACCATGTTTCGACCGATGAGGTGTATGGCTCGCTTGGTGCCGAAGGTCTTTTTTTGGAAACTACCCCATACGACCCTAAAAGTCCCTATTCTGCATCAAAAGCAAGTTCAGACCACTTTGTTCGCGCCTATCATAATACATACAAATTGCCTGTGGTAATTAGTAATTGTTCAAATAATTATGGACCAAATCATTTTCCCGAAAAACTTATACCTCTTTGTATTAATAATATCACGCATAATAAACCGCTTCCTATTTATGGAAAAGGAGAAAATGTACGCGACTGGCTCTATGTAATTGACCATGCACGGGCTATTGATATGATTTTTCATTCTGGTAAAAATGGCGATACATATAATATTGGTGGTAATAATGAATGGACAAATATTGCATTAGTAAAAAAACTTTGCGAAATTATGGATTCTCGTCTTAATAGAGCACAAGGTGAATCGGAAAAACTTATTACCTATGTAACAGATAGAGCAGGACATGATTTACGCTATGCAATAGATTCTTCAAAACTCATGAATGAATTAGGCTGGGAACCATCTGTTACCTTTGAAGAAGGCATTGAACTTACGGTTGATTGGTATTTGCAAAACCAAGAATGGTTGGCTCGTGTTGTTTCAGGAAATTATGCTCACTATTATGAAAAAATGTATGCGAATCGATAAAATACAAACATCTTTATATACATATCTTTTTTACTGTATTATACTATTTTTTACTGCATGTACTTCTTCGTCTGAATCATTTGAACAAGCTCCAAATGGCTTGTTATATACGTTTCGTGTAAAATCAAATAGTGCAAATACGCCAAAACAAGGCGATAGAGTATTGGTACGAATACGATATTTTGCACATGATTCTCTTATTTTTGATTCTCGTGAAATATCATCTCGTTTTATACAAGAAATTCCTGAATATAATGATAGTGTTCCAACAATTTTTCAGGCATATATGTTTATGAGCGAGGGGGATAGTCTTACGTGTAAAATTGCGGCAAAAGATTTTTATTCGCAACTTTCAATTGCAGAGTATCCGCAAGGTATTGCTCCACATGAGCTGTTGAGGTTTGAAATTCGCCTTGAGAAAATTTTTAATCCACACGAATTTCTTTCCGAAGAAGAACGCATTTTACATGATTTATCAGAACAAGAACAGTATTTACTGCAAGAATATATTCAAAGTCATTATCCTGAACAAAAACCTACAAAATCAGGCATGTATTACATTGAAAAAAAGGCCGGTAACGGAAAAAAACCACATTCCGATGCACAGCTTATTATTCATTATTCAATATCATTTCTTGATGGACATGTTTTATATTCAACAGCAAGTGCAAATAATCCTTTACGTTTTTCAATACAAGACACGTCTGTATGGCCAGGCTTAACAGAAGGAGTTCAGTATATGCGTGAGGGCGGACTTGCCACTTTTATTCTTCCTTCTGAACTTGCTGCTGGAAAAAAAGGTGAAAATCCTATACCGCCATGTAAAACAATTATTGTTCGTGTACAGCTACTAAAAGTACTGTAATTGCCACCAAATAATTTTGTTTTTATTAGAAATAACCTTGTTTTTAATGGATATTTTTGCATATAACAAAGAAGTGTAAATACCTTATCTATTTATGAGTATTTATACTCATTGTGTAGCGTATTTTTATTCACCACATTGCATTCGTTAAATTTTTATTTACATACATAATACATTGATTTATACATTGTTTGCAATCCGCCATAGACAAGGCTTCCTGTTTAACTTGGACATTTGCACTGTTCAAAAACAGATGAGGTATGTCATAAAAATTGCGTGTGTTTTGCTTTTTTTGTCTGTATCATTTTCAGGACATTCTCAATATACCATAACAGATGTATTACATGATTGGAATGCAGGTACTGTTGATGGTTGGACTGGCGGATGGGATATTTCATCTACTCCTGCATATACTACAGCACAAAAATATGAGGGAGCAGGAGCGCTAACAGTTGGATTACAGGGTAAGGGGGCTGTAAAAATAAATACTACTAATCGAGATTGGAGTTCGTATGATTATCTAATTGCATGGGTTTATACCCCAGATGCAAATGTTGAAGTGCGTTTATTTGTACAGTATATACAAGGTACAAATTGGATTCAAGCAGAAGGATCTACGTTTAGTATTCCACAAAATACTTGGACACAAATTGCTATTGATTTAAATAACGCAGCTAATGGCGTAAATATAGATAAATCTAATATTGGAATGTATGGGTTAAAAAATCAAAAATCACAAACAGCAGGAAACACACATACATTCTATCTCGATTATATGGGATATGGCAGAACAAGCAATATATTTTATTCAATACATAATCAAGATTTATCTGATGTAAACAATTGGAACTCTGAGCCAGATGGCTTTGGTTTTAATCCTACTGTTTTTTCTGGATTAGATGACATTTTTATTCTACAAAATGGACATACATGTACTTTAAGTAGTGCCACAACCATTGCCGGAACAGTAATTTTTGATGGAAATGGACAGTTGCAAATGAATAGAAATTTAACTGTTGGTGAATTAACAGCTTCTGGAGCTAGCAATATTAATAAAAATACAGGAACGACAAGAACTCTTACAGTAGGAAGTTTAAATACTACAAGTACATTTTCGGGAACTATTACCGGAGCAATTGCTCTTACGAAAGTTGGAACAGGAACGCTTACATTAACAGGAAACAACACGTTTACCGGAATAACAACAATTTCTGCTGGTTCTTTACAGTTAGGTAATAATAGCGCAGCGGGAACTGTAGGGAGAAATATTGTAAATAATTCAGAGCTAATTTTTAATAGAAGTAATGATTATACGTACTCAAGAGTTATTTCGGGAGCAGGTTCTCTTACAAAAATTGGAACAGGAATGCTTACATTAACAGGAACCAACACGTTTACCGGAGCAACAACAATTTTAGCAGGTACCTTACGTGCTGGTAATAATAATGCATTTGGTTCAGCAGATTCTGGCACAACAATATCTACAGGAGGAACGCTTGATATCAATGGATACTCTTTAGGAACAGAAGCGTTTGTATTGGCAGGTGGTACAATGGTGAATAATGGTGCTGTAAATATTTATGCAATTCAAAAAGTAACAGTAACAGAACATAGTTTTATTGGTGGTAGTGGTAGATGGGATGTGCGAAATCAGGGATTTGCAGATGCCGGAGTTACTATAAACGCAGGAAAAACGCTTACAAAACAAGACGAAAATGAAATATTTTTTGTAAATGTTCCGGTGGTAAATAATGGATCTGTGGAAATTAATAGTTCATATTTGCATCTTGAAAATAATTGTGCTACATCTGGTTCAGGTACATATACTGTGAATGCTTCGGGAAAATTAGGACTTATTGCATGGGGAGCGGGTGTTACACTCACAAATAATGTTATTGTAAATAATAATGGAACTATTTTTAGTAATAATAATGATGGAGGTAATTCTACAATTGTGGGAAATGTTACCTTACATGGGTCTGCTACTGTTGAAAATACTGTTCCGTTTAGTATTTCAGGAGTTATTTCGGGAACAGGTTCGCTTACAAAAATTGGTAACGCAGTTTTAACCTTAACCGGAACAAACACCTATTCGGGAGGAACAACAATATCTGCTGGTGCGTTACAGTTGGGTAATAATTCTACAACTGGAATTGTTGCCGGAAATATTGTAAATAATTCAGAGTTAATTTTTTATAGAAGTAATAATTATACGTACTCGGGAATTATTTCGGGAACAGGAAATCTTACTAAAAATGGAAATGGGGAGTTGAATTTAACAAATGCAAATTCCTATACTGGCACAACAACTATTTTAAATGATAGAATTAATTATACAATAACTGCAAATGGTGGAAGTAACTCTGGTATTGGAGCATCTTCGAGTAACGCCTCAAATGTGATTCTTGATGGAGGTATTCTTCGATATGTAGGATCTGGGGGAAGTACTGATAGATTGTTTACTGTAACAGAAAAAGGTGGACGAATATATGCAAGTGGAACAGGAACACAAATATGGACAAATACTGGAACAATTGTAATGACGGGAACAGGCAACAGAACATTAGAATTTGGAGGAGGAACTGCAACTACAAATTATTTTGCTCCTATTCTTCCAGATCCTGTTTCAGGAACTCTTTCTGTAATTAAAACAGGTGCAACAAACACATGGGTTTTTAGCGGTAATCATACATATTCTGGCATAACTACTATTGTTGGTGGAGCATTGCAAATAGGAAATAATTCTACCACAGGAATACTCCCTGGCAATGCGGTTAATAATGGCACTCTTATGTTTGCACGTAGTGATACATATACTTATTCTCATATTGTTTCAGGAACGGGGCATCTACATCAAAATGGTACTGGACGGCTTGTGTTACGAGGCATGCAAACCTACACAGGAAACACATTTGTAAATGCTGGAGAATTAGAATTAGGTGGTTTGGGAACTCCCAGTGCAACACGGCAACTTCCTATAGGAACTATTGTTACAATTGAAAGTGGTGCATTGCTTATTGTAAGTGGGCTTGCTGGTTCTACCGAAAATAATGAAATTATTGGAGGACTACAAGGTAATGGAAATGTTACTACGTATAATGGAGCAACAGTAGCTCGTCTTACTGTTCAAAATACCGCAGATTATACATTTAGTGGGCAAATTTCTGGAAATGTTCGTCTGCAAATTATTAAAGATGGTATAGGAACTTTAACGCTTTCGGGAAATAATACCTATCAAGGTCTCACAACAATTAAAGCAGGTACTATTAAATTAGGAAGCACTACCGCTCTTGGCTCTACAGATAATGAGGTTATAATACAAAATGGTGGAGCCTTAGATTTAAATGGAATATTATATCCTATAAAACCGCTTACTATTACAGGTACTGGAGTGTCTGGAAGTGGAGTTATTTTTAATAGTAGTGGAAGTGCTGCTTCATTTGCAGGAAATATAGTGCTTTCAGGGGCTTCAACTATTACTGCAAATAATAAAATAACATTGTCAGGAACAATATCTCCAAGCACACAAAATCTTACAAAAAATGGTTCAAATGCTCTTGCTTTTACTACAAATACTATCACGGTACATAATTTTGATATTGCGGCAGGAGAAATTGATGGAGGGGAATCTATTATAAATATTCATGGTGCGTTTACAAACAGTGGCGTTTTTACACCAAATGTAAATGGAGTATATATGCTTGGCACGTATGAACAAACAATTCCTGCTGTTCCTTTTTATAATCTCACAATTAATAATACCGCAGGAACGGTGTTGGCCGGAAATATTTCGGTGGCAGAAACACTAACACTTACCAATGGAATTTTTGATACTGATGGGTACGTAATTGATTTAGGAATGTCGGGAAATCTTATAGAAACCGCTATTAATCCATCATCATACATACTTGGTTCTATTAAGGCTACAAGGGTATTGTTAAAAGATATAAATAATATGTTTGGAGGAATAGGTATAGAGTTACATGAAACAAATAAAGATAACATAAACACTACCATAACTCGTGTTACTGGAGAAGCGTGTATGGGTGTAGATGGTAATCAAGGAATATTACGATATTTTACGATTAATCCTGATGGTGATGATTCTGGATTTAATAGTACTATGGTATTTCATTATTATGACCATGAAATTTATGGTCATGAAGCAGGTTTTTTAGATATTTATAAATCAATAGATAATAGAATTACATGGTCGCGATTTGCTCCAACACGTGATATTATTGCTAATAAATTAATTTTAACAGACATATCATCGTTTTCTGACTGGACAGCCTCTGATGGAATTAATAATACGCTACCTATAGATTTAATTGACTTTTCTGCATATATCTCAGAACAAGGAATTATGTTATATTGGGCTACTGCAAGCGAAACAAATAATGATTTTTTCACCATTGAACGAAGCTATGATGGAATTACATGGAATAGCATAGCATATATTCCTGGTGCTGGAAACTCATCGTTTATGCATGAATATGAATTTTTAGATAATACGGTACATTATGATATTGTGTATTATAGATTAAAACAGACTGATTATGATGGAATGTCGTCGTATTCTAAAATTATTTCTATTAATCAAGCATTAATTACCGATGAATTAATAAAAATATATTATAATACACGAGAGCAAAAAATCATATTAGAATGTAATTCAGACGTACAAAATAACACTGAATATATTGAAGTTTTGAGTGCTACAGGGCAATTAGTGTATCGCATAAATGAATTTACTTCTACTATACCAACAGTCAGTATTGCAAAAGGGGTGTATTATATATTTTGTAAATTCCGTACTGGGGAATGTGCCCAAAAAGTATTGGTAGATTAAAAAAATATTTAGTTAATTCTTTTTTGAACGGTTTTATTTTATAGACACACTAAATGTAAGCATTCCAATAATTTTTTTTATTATATTTGAGTTTTATTAGCGTAATGATATTTTGTGTTTGAAAAATGAATAGATAATTTGTCTTTTCAACAAACACACATAAGGGTTTTAGTGTCTTTTTAAAACGTAAATTTTATACTCATGAAACATACAATTATTATTTTTTTTCCCGTAGTGCTTTTTGTTCTTTCTTTTAGTTCGTGTACACCAAAAGAATCACAAATTTGTTCTAAAAACGCATATCAATTTACCGCTACAGACACTTCGTGGAAACAACTTTCGTTACGCGAAAAAATTGGGCAAACAATGATGATTACATCAGATTATTATGCTCATTTACAGGTTGGTAATGGTAGTCTTGAGCAGTTTTTCAATAAATATCCTATTGGTGGAATGTTTATGGCACAATGGCATTTTATGTATAACAAACCCGATGATTTATTGTTCGAAGAATTTATTCCTCGCATTATACAGGAATACAATGATGCTTCAAAATTCCCTTTGTTTTTTAGCGAGGATTTTGAACGAGGCACGGGATATTTATATAATACAGGTACAAAACAACCTGTTTTAATGACGTTGGGAGCTGCAAATGATACGGCACTTGCATATACATATGGACAAATTCTTTCGCAAGAATCTCGTGCATTGGGTATAAACTGGTTATTACACCCTGTTGCCGATTTAAATATGAATCCGCTTCATCCTTTGGTAATTGAACGTGCTGTGTCTGATAAAGAAACTATTGCTTTGCCAATTCTCCGAGCACAAATACGTGGAATGCATCAACAAGGGGTTGTTTCTACGGTAAAACATTTCCCAGGTGATGGTGCCACTATCCGCGACCAACATCTTATTACTTCTGCAAATAATCTGTCTTTTGAGCAGTGGGAACAAACATTTGGTAAGGTTTTTCAAACGCTTATTAATGATGGCTGTCCTGCAATTATGGTTGGACATTTGCAATTCCCTGCGTATCAAACACAAACAATTGATGGTGTGTTGCCACCAGCAACTTTATCAAAAGAAATTATACAAGATCTTTTGAAAACAAAAATGGGTTTTTCTGGAGTGGTTATTTCTGATGCTATGAATATGGGAGGAACCGCTGGTTTTTATGAAAATCCTCTTGAGCGTTCTATAGAATGTTTTATTGCAGGAACTGATATGATTTTATGGCCTGATTTAGCATATATGGATACTGTGGAAGCTCGAATTTTACGTGGCGAAATTTCTATGGAACGACTTGATGATGCGGTTGAAAGAATTTGGGCTATTCGTGAACATTTTAATTTACTCGAAAAACAATCTCAGATTATTCAAACTCTTCCTGAAAACCATGCGGAATTTGCACAAAAAACCTTTACTGAACTGGCTGAAAAATCCGTAACGCTTATAAAAGACGCACGTAATGACATTCCGCTTTCACCTGAAAAAACAAAGCGTATTTTTATTGCAAATATTAGTCATAACGACCATAGAGCTGAATTTCAAGTTTTAAAAAATGAACTTATTGCACGTGGATTTGAGGTGCGTTTAGAACATGATATGCATTTGCATAAATGGGAATGGCGTTGGGACACGTCTATTGTTAATTATGATAAATACATTGTTGCGTTTGAAAATCATTATTTTAATCCTATAGGTTCTCCATTTTTAAAAGATGCAGAGGCGTATTCGTTGTGGACAATTAAAGAGTTACCAAAAGAAAAAGTTATTGGTATTTCGTTTAGTAATCCATATTATAATACGTTTTATTTAGAGCCAAATCCACTCTTAATAAATGCATATAGTAGCGATGAATTTATGCAAAAAGCGGTTGTTAAATTATTAATGGGCGAAATTAAGCCAACTGCTGTTTCTCCTGTTGAATTATATCATACAAATATGAAATAGTTTTATGTGCTTTTAACTACTTTTGTATTAGGCATCTAAAACTTTTTTCTACTACAATAGAATTATGTAATTCGCAGCTAACTGTTACAATATATGCTCCGGCTTGTAATGTATTTCCTTGCAGGGTATTGCCATACCAAAAAACAGAGTGGTGTGTTGTATTGCAATCATAGGCGAATTTTGTGTAATGTGCTCCATGTATAGCATACACATTTATTGTAATTGATTTTATGTTATGTGCCGATGAACATTCAAATTCTACTGCCTTATTATGTGCGTTTATTATGTTTGATTTTGCAATAATTTTTACTGATTCAGATGTTGTTGCTTGACAGCCGGGGGTGTAATTTCCAGATGGGGAAATTGCAGATTGCCAATTTGCAGGAGAATTGGAACTTCCGTGTATAGAAACACGCTCTAAAGAAATACCACGAGTTGAGTATAAAGAGGGATTATGTAATGTTTCATTATACCAAATACTATCAATAACATGTCCCCATTTATTTAAAATAATACAATTTCCTTCAGAATTTGGTAATGTGGGCAACGATTTTATACCAACAAAAAGAGCACTTTCTGCACAATTTGATTGCGATTTCCAATATTCTATATCTTCGGAAATAACTGCGTATGTTTTTGGAGCAAAAATACAAGGAACTTCCGAAAGTGGCACTATAGACGAATATTTAGAATTATATATTCTGCATACATACATATCAGCAAGGTTATAATATTGATTACTTGTGTTATACAACTCAATAAAACTTGATGTGCCTTGTTCGGGATAACTTAATAATTCATGAATAATAATTGCGTTTCTTTGTAAAAGTGAATCAAATAGTGCAATTTTATATTCCCATTCTGTTGTGTTTTTAGAAAAATCGGTAATATGATTATTTGCAAATATATATTCAATTCCGTGAACACAAGGACTTTGTAAATGCAAAATAAATTTTTGTAATGAGTAGGAATCAGAAACTACAGAATCAATATATGTATTTGAAAGTGTGCATTGTGCAATTTGATAGAGAGAAATATTTTTAGATGTTTGTAAAAATACGCTTGTATCTGATAAGAAGTAAAGTGCAGTAATAGAGGGGGTTGCTGTGTCGATATTATGGGAATTTACAGAATTGCTATATCCCGGAGTTCCTCCTGAAAAACTTTCAGACGCACGCCAATTATCTGCCGTTTCAGAATAATTTGTAATGTCAATTTTTTCGAGTGACCAACCACCATTTTTTTTAAATTCATGTCCATACCATGAATCACTGTATGCAACCGAAGATATAATTTCATTATGAATACCAACTAGTGCAATATGAGCCTGCGAATTTGGTAAAGACGGAAATTTTGAAACGCCAATATGTAATATAGAATCGCTACCTATCCACGTTTCTTTTGCGTCGTATAATACAATTGTACTTTTTGCTGGTAATATATATGAAGGTAAAGTAATCGACAGTTCGTCTCGAATAAGGCGCATATTTGATATATCAATAGGGCATGCAGAGGTGTTATATAATTCTATATATTCAAATGGCGTTGGACCGCACTCCTGTTTGGGGTGTATGTACATTTCAGTAATTATAATATCATGTTGTTGAGGACGTTGCGTTTTATAAAATGTAACACATGTGTCGTTTATTTGTTGTTCAAGTGTATTTGTTGCCGATTGTATGCAACATAGAATATTTCCACATGCTGTTATGTTGGAAATATAAATGATTGAACTGTCTGATTCATAGGCAAATGAATGTTCAGCCCCATTGCATAAAATAGTTGCTGTTACAATATGTTCCGAAAACGAAAGACGCAATGTGTTATTGGCGTATGTATGCGTTTTGAGTGTGAAAGGTTTTATAGGTTCCCATGCGGGCACATAGCGTATATCAGCAATGCTAAGTTGTCCCGAAGAGCCAGAAACTTGAATTATTTTTATAACAGCAGGAGTTGTACACCACGAAACATCAACTGAAAAAAAGTGTGTAATACCTTGCTCTTGTTTGGTGGTAAGTAATCCTACACAACTATCATTTATAAAAACTTGTGCATTGCAATTGGTAGAAAATGCCTGTTGATATAAAAACGAAAGATGTGCAATGCCATATGTAATTGAATCAGAGTATAAACATGCATCAGCAGATTTATTAAGACATGCTGCTGCTCGATTGTTTTGTGTGGTAGAGCCGCTCCTAACTTTTATAGCATGCCATTGCACAGAATCTGAATCAAAAAATGATACAGATGTGTAAGAATTTGTTAAAGAAACAGTACTAAAATCAATATACTGTTGACTTGATGCAGAAACATAAAAAAATATGCTCAAGCATATAAATATTGCATTGCTTTTCATGGTATTAAAATGTATTTTTGTTGCGTTTAAACAGTACAAATATAAAAATATCTTTAAATATAGTAATCATTCATTAAAATAAAAGTATGAAAATTGCAATTGTTGGTGTCAGCGGATCTGTTGGCCAAGAGTTTCTACGAATTCTCGAAGAACGAAATCTTCCTATTGATGAACTTGTTTTGTTTGGCTCTGTTCGAAGTGCAGGAGCTAAATTTAATTTTAAGGGTAAAACACTTACGGTAAAAGAATTAAAGCATGACGATAGTTTTAAAGATATTACTATTGCATTAACATCGGCGGGTGCAAGTACTTCAAAAGAATATGCAAAAACCATAACAAAACATGGCACATTGATGATTGATAATTCAAGTGCGTTTCGTATGGACGATGATGTGCCACTTATTGTTCCTGAAGTAAATGGTGCAGATGCAAAAAACACTCCGCGAAATATTATTGCAAATCCTAATTGTACAACAGTACAGTTAGTTGTTGCTCTTAACGTGCTCGAAAAATTATCGCATATTAAACGGGTACACGTTTCTACGTATCAATCTGCAAGTGGAGCAGGAGCTATGGGAATGGCGGAATTAGAACAACAAACCGCAGATTATGCTGCTGGTAATGATGTGAAAATTGAAAAATTTGCACATCAAATATTATTTAATGTAATACCGCATATTGATGTGTTTCAAGACAATGGATATACAAAAGAAGAAATGAAAATGTTTTATGAAACACAAAAAATAATGCATTCTGATGTTTTAGTGAGTGCAACAACTGTGCGAGTGCCTGTAATGCGTGCTCATTCTGAATCAATTTGGGCAGAAACCGAAAAACCAGTTTCTCCCGAAGAATTTAGAACAGCGTGTGAACTTGCACAAGGAATTACAGTTATTGATAATCCTGACAATAATGAATATCCTATGCCTTTAAATCTTACAGGAAAAGATGATGTGTATGTTGGTAGAATACGTAAAGACCTTGCTAATCCAAATGGAATAACTTTTTGGTGTGTAAGTGATCAAATTAGAAAAGGAGCTGCTCTTAATGCTGTGCAAATTGTAGAATATTTAATTGCGGAAGGTATTGTAAAATAACATATTTATATACTATTTTTAAAAAGCTCTTAAGGTTACTTTTGAGCTTTTTTTTAAAATGTTACTATAAAACGCATACCTGTTGTTGGATAGTTAAAAGATGAGACATGATAAAAAGGAGCGTAGCGAATGCTTAAATTTTCACTTATATCAAATGTAAACATATGTGCATGTACATATGCTTCAATAATATTTATGAAATACAAAGCTCCTATTCCAATAATTGCTAAATCTCGTCTTCGTCTATAATAATCTCGTCCTTCTTTTACAGAAAAAACAGAATAACCATCTACACCACGAACCGTTAAAAGTGTATCTGTTTGAGGAGTTCGTCCGGCAGCGATTTCTCTTTCTGAATAGGTGCGATATGCATCATATTGATTTTTAAAATCAGAATAAAATATATGATTTTGAGACACTACATACCCTAAACCAGCAAATCCTGCGTAAATAACAGGAACTTTCCAATAGCTTTTATTGTAAACTTGTCCTAATCCCGGTAAAGCTGCCGAAAGAATAGTTGCAATTTTTGGGGAATGATTTTTTTCTTGTTGTATTACAATGGTATTATCTGAATATATTGTGTCTTCTTGTGCTTTCCCTTGAAAAATCAAAAAAAGCAGGCAGAATAGAGTAAAAAAACGCATAAGATGTTTCATGAAAGAAGCTTACAAAATCATATGTTATGCTTTAATTTTATCAATAAGACCAAGTATTCGCTCAAGTTCTGTTTCTGATGAAAATGGGATTACAATTTTTCCTTTTCCTTTTGGTGAAATTGAAAACGTAACAGGGCTATGAAATGTTTCAGCTAAATCAACACGTAACGCTTCAAATGAATCGGTTTCTTTTGGAGGTGTTTGTGTCACAGAATCTTCAATATATGCAGATTCTTTATGTTTTCTAATAATATCTTCTGTTTCGCGTACCGACAAACCTTGTTCAATAATTTTTGTATATAATTCTATTTGTTTGTTGGCATCTTCAATAGTAATGAGAGCACGAGCGTGCCCCATGGTAACATCTTCGTTTATAATTCCGAATTGAATTTCGGGTGGTAATTTTAATAAGCGTAAATAATTAGAAATAGTTGTTCTTTTTTTACCAACGCGTTCGCTTAATTGTTCTTGTGTTAAATTACACTCTTCGAGCAATCTACGATAACTTGTTGCAATTTCAATTGCGTCTAAATCTTCGCGTTGCACGTTTTCCACAAGAGCCATCGCAAGCATATCTACTTCGTTAACTGTTCTAACATACACAGGAATATGAGTAAGTCCAGCTAATTTTGATGCACGATATCTTCGTTCACCCGAAATTATTTGATATATTTCTGGAGCAGTCTCTCGAACTGTAATAGGCTGAATAACACCTAATTGTTTTATTGATGCTGCTAATTCTTCAAGTGATTCTTCGTTAAATTTTGTACGAGGTTGATTTGGATTTGCTTGAATTTTTGAAATTTCAAGTTCGGTGCCTGTTTTTAAAGGCGGTCTATGAATAATTGGTTTCCCAATATTTTCCGCATCTGAGAGTAGTGCTCCAATACCTTTTCCTAACGCACTTTTTTTTGCCATATAATTAATGTTCTTTTATTTCGGGCAAATTATTTTTTGCCAATAATTCTTTTGCAAAGTTAAGATAATTAATGGAACCATTTGAATTTGCATCATAGAGAATTGCTGGTTTACCATAACTTGGAGCCTCGCTTAGGCGTACATTTCGTTGGATAAGAGTTTGAAATACTAATGATTCAAAATGTGTTTTAAGTTCATCAACAACCTGATTCGCAAGACGAAGGCGCATATCATACATTGTTAATAAAAATCCTTCAATACTTAATTTCGGATTAAGGCGTGTTTGAATGATTTTAATAGTATTTAAAAGTTTTCCAAGTCCTTCTAATGCAAAATATTCGCATTGTACAGGAACAATTACCGTATCGGCTGCTGTTAATGCATTTACGGTAATTAACCCTAAAGATGGAGAGCAATCTATGATTATAAAGTCATATTCATTTTTAAGCGGTTGAATTACATTACGTAAAATCATCTCTCTATCGGTTCTGTTGAGCATTTCTATTTCGGCACCTACTAAATCAATATTAGCAGGTAACACATGTAATTTTTGTAATTCAGTTTGACGAATTACTGTTCGTGGATCAATAGAATCAACAATACATTCGTAAATACCGCCTTCAATAGCATTTATGTCTATTCCTAATCCCGATGATGCATTTGCTTGCGGATCAAAATCTATAATTAGTACCGAATATTCCATTACCGCTAAACTTGCAGCAAGATTTATAGCTGTGGTAGTTTTACCTACTCCTCCTTTTTGATTAGCTAACGCAATTATTTTTCCCATTTATTATACTTTTAGGCTTTAAAATTCAAAAATACAAAAAAAATGTTTGTTGTTTAAATCTCTATACTACATCTCTTTTTTAAAATCCCTTAAATTACTGTAACATCCTTATATTTAGAGGGAAAAAAGTTATTAACAACTCTTCATTTTTATTTTATGTGTTTTTATTATCGTTGAATAATAAGTTTTCCGTATGCTTTATGTATAAATTCATCATGTGGAGTTGCATAATGTGTATATGAATTTTTATCGCTAAAAATTAAACGATATACATACACACCATTGGGCAAAACTACATGATGTGAATCTGTTCCGTCCCAATTTACATCAATGCTGTTTGTGCCTGTATGCAATTTACTTTCAGGCAGTTCAATCGTTTTTACAAGAGCTCCTACATCTGAAAAAATTTCGATGCGAGCATCTTTTGGAACTTGATTCCCCGTAAGAATAAATCTAAAAGTTGTTAGTGTTTTACACGGATTTGGGAAATTATATAATACTGAAATTTGTGCTTCTTGTTGAATTTGAAAATATAGAATATATTCTTGTGAACCTGCATAGTTACCACTTACATCACGAGCCTGAATATGAAGCTCGTATGTGCCATCTTCTTTAAAAGTTGGATTAAGTATAATGATACATTGATGCGCCGAATCTTGAGCGGGTATAAATGTAATTGTTGCGGTATCTGAAAAATAAAATGGTATAATTGCTCCTGTTGAAAGATTTGTTGCATATATGGTAAACAAGCTGGTGTCTTGAAGAAATAAATAGTCGTTTTCATCATATACACGTATCTCAATTTTTGGTGTTCCCGAAATGTAATCTCCATGTAGAACATGTCTTCCGTCAACAATAACATCAATGAGCGGATTTTTTATATCTGATTGAATAAAACAAGGCAATAATATAAAATTATTAAAATAATAAAATTCAGCTTGATCTACAAGTCCAGTTTCTGGATTGACAGGATTAAACTCAATTTTTGCTGTATAATTTCCAGAAAAATTTCCAGTATGAACACGAAATGTATCAACAATATATTCCTGAGAATCAAGTGTTCCTATTCTATGATATTCAGAATATACCAATTCATTTTGTTCGTTCCTTAATTCAAATAATACCAAAATACTATCCATTTTTTCTGTGCCAATATTTTGGGCTGCAATTATAATTTCCATTGTTTCTCCCTGTTTAAGGGTATCGGAATTAAATATAAACGTATGTTCTGGAGCAATTGCAAGTTCGCCAACAGGGTCAAAATATACTTTCCAATAATGCAATAATGGAGGTGTTCGTTCATCTACATCATACTGAAAATTATGTAATTTCATGTATGGAATTAATGAGGCATCAATAAGTGTGTCAAGCCGAAAAACAGTGTCGGCAATAATTTGTTGTGCAATAGTATAGGTTTTGTTTTCTGATGAAAATCCAAACAAATCTAAACTTGTGCTGTCTAAAAGATTGATTTTTTGACTATTCCATACGGCTTCTTTAAAAATTTTTGCGGGTCCAATACGCGTTGAGGTTACTGTACCTTGAAAATAATTTCCGGGAATTTCTACAGAAAGATTAATAAGATCTGTTGAAGACGTACCAGCAACTTCAATTGCCGTTGATTCATCTCCTTTTTTTCCAAAGAAAATATAGGGAATATCGTTTCCGAGTGTTCGTGGCATCTGTGCTCCCAAATCTTCAAATGCTGTTAATAGATTCTCTTCCCATGCTTCAAAATTACCAGATTTAAACGTGTACATCATTATATAACTACCATCGGGAACAATATTTTGTATTACATTTGCAGCATTATTGCGTGCAGCGGCGTTATTCGAGGTAAACGCCAAATGAAAACGAACTCGTCCGTTAGCTATTGGGTAATTTCTTTGTCCAAAATTTGCTCTGTCAGATTGCCATGGTTCTCCAGAAACGGAATCAATTACAACAATGTGCAGTGCTGGAGATGAAAGTGGAAAACCACTATTTTCTTTTAGAGTATTATCTATCATAAAAAATGTGGCAAAATAATCGGCATTTGTATTTGCCAATCCTTTTGTGGCACAATAAATACCATGAGGTGTTTCAACAAATGAATATTTTTTTTCGGCTTCATCATATGAAACATATTGATGAGAATTTTTTATAAACTGGCGTGCTTTTATTTGTCCCCATCCTGTTTTGTTTGCTTCATAGGTAAAAGAACTTTCATTCCATCTTATATCATCAGCGTTTGAAACACGCCAAAAATATGTTTCTCCATCTGTAAAATTAATTGGAGGTATCCATCTAACAATTGCATTGTCTTCTGTTTGTAATGTGGCAGAAATAAGGAAATCACTGGAAAAATCAGCTATTGTATCAAGTTCAATAAGAATAGTTTTTGGCGGTTTAAGAGGGTCAACCGCACTCATTACAAATTCTGTTGTATTGGTAGGAATTATTGCATATTCGTATGGATATACAGGAAGAACATCACGAGAACTTATAAAAAAATCAACAATTGTAGTATTATTTACTTCGTTTAATTCAATTATTGTATTAGGTTCGTCAACAATTACTTGTAATGTATATGCTCCCGATTCAAAATCGCGAATGTTTTGAATGATTGAAAGTGTATCTTTATTGTATGAACCACGCATAATGGTATCAATTATAATTTGATTGCCCGATGCTGCGGTGTAAATTAAAGAAACGTGTACCGTATCCGATGTTGCACGCGCTTTGTTGCGAACAATAACATTAGTAGTAAAAGTTGTTAAATCGTTAGAAATAAAAGGAGGATTAAATGATATTGATGATTCTGAAACTTCTAAATCAGGGTATTCAAATGTGTGTAATGCCACTGCGGGGTCGCCATGTAAAATGAAACTTAATGAAGAGTTTACGATACCATCTACATGTATATATTTATTGGATATTTCTTGAAATGTTTTTGAAATGCTTGATCCCAAGCTGTTTCCGTAATTATATTTAACTATATTATTTATAAAACTATGCGAAAAGGTATTAAGATATGTTGGAACACCTAAATCTGCATTTGCAAAAAAGCCGATAGAACCTCGTTCTGGTATGAACACCCATGTTTCGCTTATACCATAGTCAGATTTGGTAAATATATCACCTGAATAACATGAATTCGCAACCATAAACGGATATTTACCTTTGTTATTAAATAACGAAGGATGATCTATATTTTGATCAAAACTATTTCCTGAAGAATGTCCAAAAAAATTACACAAAGCAGTTCCTTTGTTCATTAGTTCTCGAATCGCTTCTGGTTCAGTTTTTTCAAAAACGGTAGAACTCGATTTTAAAAATGTAGTAACATCTGCTCCAAAAAATTCGCCAGAAATAATAGTTTCATAATTTTTTAAATATGTTTTTATAAGTCGTTGTTCACCAATTGTTGAGCCGCCTCCAAAATGCATGATTGTTTTCATCCATTCGCTTGGAACTGCAGATTCATGTTCAGCAACTTTAGACCTATATGCGTCTATTTTTGTTCCTGTAGATGCTGCTATTCGTCCGATTGCTGCTTTTTGTTTTAAAGAAGTACCGTGCAAATCTGCAGTAAAAAGAAAATCAGACGAAGGATGTCCTATTGAAGGAACTAATGAATTAGCATAACTTGTTGTGTTTTTTCGTGTTATATTTGAATGGAGTCCTTTGCCAATAATAAAAATATATTCTGGTTTTATGCTCCATTCTTTTGAAGCGTATTCTATAAAATTATGAATAGCATATGGGTGTTTTTGTATTCCGTACCCAAATTGATTATATAAGTCATCTACATCAATAAGCACAACTTGATATCCCGTTGAAATCCGGTAGTTTTTATACGATACGGCTTTATTCCAAAGTGAACTATGTGTAATAATTATATAATTACCTTCGTTTGGAGAACCAGCTTGTAAATCAAAGAATTTTGGCGGAGAAGTAGTAGAAGTGGTAGCCTGTGTTTTTGTTTTTTTTATGGCTGGTACCGTTTTTATTGTAATAGGATTTACAATAATACATTCAACTTCACGGTTTGGATTGGGTAATAAAAATCTATAACTATTTGTTGCGTATTTAGTTGCCTGAATACGTTTGTTTAATTCGGGGCAATATACATATGGTGCATCGCCACCGTTAAAATTTTTAACATCAATATGTATATATTCACCAGTTTGTGTTGCTGGCGTTGTGAATTTCATATATTGTTGATATTGAAAGTTATATGAATGCGGATATGTTATTTCAACATATGCCACACAATTTTTATCAGCTGTTTTTGTATTACTGTATGTGCTACGAAACGAAATTTGTGTAATAGATGGGAGTGCATTAGTGTTTTGAATAGTTTTGTGAACAGCTTTATATCCTAAATATGTTGTATCAAACATAAAATCAGTAGATTCTACAATAAGGTCATGTTGTGTGTTAGAATAACCAGACACACCAAACTTTATAGTATAAGGTTTTTCTACATTTACATAGTTTGGCGTAGAAAAAGTTTTTACTACAGGCTTTTGCCCCATTTCAAAAAAATTATCAACCCATCCTTCGGCTCCTGTAATAAATGGAGATTGGTCGGCATCATTATATATATTTGTATAATTTCCTCTTACTGTTTTCCAACAATAACTAAGAGGCGTATAGGCTGAAAAATTTGTGTTTCGTGTTGTGTCGTAACGTTCAGCTGCGGTATTATTTGAAAAACATAAAAAATATGATGCAGTATCATTATATAAACTATAGTCAGAATTTATAGGAATGCTATTTTTATATATTGCAGTGTCGAGCCATCCGTTATTTTTTTCTGCAAAAAATTCAATATAATCTTCTGAATTAAAAATCTGATCTTCTTGTCCGTGAACAAATACAGGAACACGTTTACCACGGGTATATATTTCAATAGTTCGAGGGTCAAAATCTCCAAAATATTCAAACAAATCAGTTTGTGTAATTCTATAAATACCTTCTTGTGTAATAGGTATGCGTAAATATCGTTGAGAATAGTCTATCCAATCATTTCCATATGATTGCGCAGATGTAGAATAGTATAAATTTAGAAAAACAAACAAAAAAAATATTCCCCTCATTTCAATATATTATAATAAAAAGTCTTAAAAAAAGATTTTTATTGTATTATTTTTGTCGAATCACGTCTTGTTCTGAATATATATTTTCATGGTATTCACTTTCTTCATAAGTATCTTCCAAGAAATCTTCATACTCATTGTCGGTGTTGTGATTTAACTCCTCTTCAATTTGTTTTTTTGTAGTTTGTATTTCAGCTTGAATTTTTTCGAATAATTCATCGGCATATTCTATATTAACGGCAACAATTTCAATTTTTCTTTGATATGCTGCCGAAGGACTGTACACCGACATCCATTTTTGCTTTCTGTCAGAAATAGCACTTATTTGTTCTCCATCTTCGGTAACAAACGTATCGTCCATAATTGTTTCACCTATTGGTTCATGAGCATATATTATGCTTCCTTTTCCTGAACCTGGTTCATTTCGAGTGTATTGATTAAGCACGCCGCCATTAAATTCATAAAAGAAATTTTGAATACATGAAATACGTTTTTTCGCAACAATTTCATTATATCGAGTATTACCAAGAGGGCTCGCATATCCTTTAAATACAATTACAATGTCTTGTCCATCTTCTAAAATTATTTCTAATAATTCGGCAAATAAAAATAAACGTTCATATTCGTTTGTTAAGTCTGAAAAAAAGGTTTCAACATTTCTTGCGTCATATTCATATCTGCTTGCAGGCGAGTGTTTTGTGTATTCAATAAGATATTCTTCTTTTTTATTTAAATAATCTTGATACAGACTTAAATAATCTTTATCAGTAATAGTATCGTATGAACGAGGATCTGGATAATCATTATCAAAGTATAAATAAATTGGTACTAAATCTGTAATTCTTATTATAGAGCGTTTTACAAGTGGATGTGTATAAATATCATTACTAAATGCTTTTTCTATAAGTTTCTTTGATTCGGTTCTACTTGAAACCCAATAGGCATGCAGGGAGTCGCGTGAAAAACTGTAATATAAATCATCATGACTTGAATTAATAGGCTCTCCCACATTTTGTGGTTTAGTCCATGTTTTTGCTCCCCAATCAACTTTAGTTGAAAACACATCGTATCCACCTAAGGAAACATGATTTTCTGAACTAAAATACAGTAAAGAATCGCGTGCGTCATAAAAAGGTGTAACATCATTTCCTATTGTATTTACAATTTTTCCAAGGTTTACTGGATTTTCAAATTTGTCATTATCAGATATTTTTGAATACCAAATATCAAGCTTGCCCGAACCTCCTTTTCTGTCAGATGCAAAAAACAACACATCGCCTATTGGTGTTGTAGCAAAACTTGGAGTTGTGTTAGTTGTATATTCAACATTTATTGGATTTGGTAAAACTTTTATGTTTGTAAAAGAAAGTGTTTTGACATCAAAAGAGGCACGATAAATTTTACATGCATAATCTTTACATTTTGTAAAATATGCAACATCACCTTTTTTATTAAACGTAATATTGCTCACATGATATCCATTTTCATTTAAATCGTTAACTTCACGAACATTAGTGAAAACACTGTCTTTTAAATCAGCAATTAAAAGTCGATGCCAATAATTAGAAAATACATGTGCGGTGTCTGCCATAATAGTATCTACAGCGCGAACTCCACCAAAGAAAAATAGAGAATCATTGAATTGTATAGGGCTATATTCAGCATACATAGTATTTACTTGTGGTGATGTAATTCTTTTGTACTGTAAATTTTCGTAGTTTGGCACCGTAGGAATGAGTGTTTTACAAATTTTTGCTTCATTTCTTGCACGTTGCACTTCGTATGCCTTTATTCGTCTGTTTAATCTATAAAATTGATTATACTGCACATACGCTTCTTTATACTTTCCTTGATATTTAAGCATTTCTGCATAATAATACTTTGCAAACGGATATGATACTGAATCTTGGGCAAGTGCTATTCTATAATATTTTTCAGCATCAATGTAGTTTTGATAATTTTTACATGCTTCAGCAATTTTAAATGCTATTTCGGTATTTTGAATATAACTATATGCTTTTTCATATGCTTGATGTGCTCCATAGTAATTATATGACGCTAAACATGAATCACCTGTGGTTACATACGCTTCGTAAAACTGACGTTTACCCTGTGCATGTGCGGTGAAAGAATGAGCAGAGAAAAAAAAGCAGAGAAAAAAAATATAAAAATGTTGTTTCATATATCTGTTTTATTTTATCTAAAAGGATCATTGATAATACCTTGTGGGTTTACTATTAAAGGTATTTTACAATTAATAAATTTTATTGAAAACTCAAAACTATCGGTGCCAACATTCTTGGTATTTTGCCATTTATTTGTTGCTCGAAATTGCGACACCGTGATATCATAACTAAATCCAAAATTCATTGCCCACTTTGCGCTAAGAGTCTTATCAAAAGCAAAACCTAAAATGATTGCATCTCCGTATCTATGCCACGCTCCAACATATAAAGCATCTACAACAGAGGTGCGCTCTCCAACCGAAAACATTGCATAGGTACCAAAATTGATTTCATTATATTTTTTTTGATTAAGATAAATCAAACTCGGCAAAAATGAAATTACTTCGGTAACAGGTATCACTGAATTTGCGTTTATAGAAAATCTACGATAGTTTGTTGGTGCCTCGTTTGATGCAATGCCTCCGCCACCAGAGCCAAATAAACGATACATAGTAATTCCTCCACTTATAGGAAAATCTGGTCGGATATGATAAATTGCGTTTGTACCCACTCCAAGGTCGGCATAAAATTTTGAAGAATTGTCAAAATCGGCTCCTGGCGTAACTTTACCCGTATTTGGGTCAATACCGCTTCCTAATAAAACTTTTGTTTCATCAATAGACATGTAGTTCATGAAAATATCAAGCCCTATTGAAAGTTTTAGACGAGAATTCATCACGTTTTGATGATACGCAGGCATGAGTTTGAGGAGTGTGTTCCCGTAACTTGTTTCCCCTGCATAATCGGCTATAACTAATGCTCCTGCACCAAAATAACCTGTTGGAGTGCTAAACAATGATAGCGGCCTGTCATATGATGCCATAAATGAATTGTAGGTTGACCACTGTCCTTTTACATTGGCTATAATTCGTTGATGGCAATCAAATAAACCTGTTTGTGCTGGGTTAAAAAAAAGTGGGGCTGCATCAAATTGTGAAAAGTGAACATCTTGCGAAAATGCAGAAAATCCAATAGAAATAGTTAAAAGAATGACTGCTAAACGATTTAGGATGTATTGTTTCATATATTTTCTGGCTTCAAAACTAACAAACAAAGATATTTTTTTTTTTGTAATTAAAAAACTTTATGTCAACAAATTGCACCTCCATTATTTACTTTTATATCTGGCGCAACAAATTGTAATGTTCCATCGGTATCTTGTGCCATTAAAATCATGCCTTGTGATTCAATGCCACGAAGCGTTCTTGGAGCTAAATTTACAAGAATACTTACTTGTTTTCCAATAATAGTTTCGGGTTTATGATATTCTGCAATTCCTGAAACAACGGTTCGTATATCAATTCCCGTATCTATTGTTAATTTTAATAACTTATCGGTTTTGGGTACTGACTCTGCCTCTAAAATAGTACCTACACGAATGTCCATGTTTTGAAAATCATCAAATGTTATAGTTTGTTTTTGAGGAGCAACTAAGGGCGATTCTGTTTTTTCTGAATTTATTTTTGTTGCTTGTAATTTTTGCATTTGTTTTTGAATTTCTTCGTCTTCAATTTTTCTAAATAATAAATCTATAGCTAAAATAGAATTTCCTGCGGTTAAAATTGCATCGTTGCCTGCTGCTGCCCACTGTGCCGCCGATACACCAACGCAATCTTGTATTTTTTTTGCTGCAAAAGGAATAAATGGTTCACATAAAATGCTAAGATTTGCAGTTATTTGCAAGCATACATGAAGAATTGTTTCAACTCGTGAGGCATCTGTTTTAATAAGTTTCCAAGGTTCGGTTTCGGTTAAATATTTATTGCCAACGCGTGCTAATTGCATCACTTCTTTTAATGCATCTCTAAATTTAAATTGATCAAGTAGTGCCGAAATGTGTTCTTTTGCATGAGGAATTGCCGCAAGCGCCTTGTTGTCAATTTCTTGCACATTACTTTTTTGAGGAACTTTTCCATCAAAATATTTATGCGTAAGCACTATAACGCGATTGATAAAATTTCCTAAAATTGCTACTAATTCGTTGTTGTTTCGTGCCTGAAAATCCTTCCATGTAAAATCATTGTCTTTTGTTTCGGGAGCATTTGCTGTAAGCACATATCGTAATGTATCTTGCTGATTTTTAAAATCTTCTAAATATTCATGAAGCCACACTGCCCAGTTTCGCGAGGTGGATATTTTATTGCCTTCTAAATTTAAAAATTCATTGGCAGGTACATTTTCGGGCAAAATATAGTCGCCATGGGCTTTTAACATTACTGGAAATACTATGCAATGAAACACAATATTGTCTTTTCCAATAAAATGAACCAATTTGCAATCGTCTGATTTCCAATATAATTCCCAATCTTTTGTGCATTCTTGCGTAGAGGTAATATAGCCAATAGGTGCATCAAACCACACATACAGCACTTTTCCTTCTGCGTTTTCAAGAGGTACGGGCACGCCCCAATCTAAATCTCTACTTACAGCACGCGGATGCAATCCTCCATCTATCCACGATTTACACTGCCCATACACATTTGGTCTCCATTCTTTATGTCCTTCTAAAATCCATGAACGTAAAAAATTTTCGTGAGTATCAAGTGGTAAATACCAATGTTTTGTTGATTTAAGCACTGGTTTTTCGTGCGTGATTGTTGAAATAGGATTTATAAGTTCAAGAGGACTTAATGAAGAACCACATTTTTCACATTGGTCGCCATAGGCTCCATCATGCGAACATTTTGGGCAGGTCCCAGTGATGTATCTATCTGCTAAAAATTGATGTGCTTTTGCATCGTAATATTGTTCTGATTCTAATTCAACAAATTCTTTTTTATCATATAATGTTTTAAAAAAATCTGATGATACTTTATGGTGCAAAGCTCCTGATGTTCTTGAATAGTTTGAAAATTCTATACCAAAATCTTGAAATGATTGTTTTATAATGGTGTGATACCTATCAACAATATCTTGCGGTGTGCAATTTTCATTTTTTGCTTTTATAGTAATTGGCACCCCATGTTCATCGCTTCCACATACAAAAAGAACATCTTCGCCTTTTAATTTTAAATAGCGAACATAAATATCTGCTGGTACATATACGCCTGCTAAATGTCCAATGTGAACTGGTCCGTTTGCGTATGGTAGTGCTGCTGTTACAAGATGTCGAGCATATTTTTTTGTCATAATTTTTTTGTTTTTACCCCTAATAATGCACCTAAGTTATTTCAAAATTGTATTTTTGTTGCAAAGATACATAATTCTCGCATTTATGAATAGTTCAAATAAAAATCATGAATAAGAAACCTCCATTTTTACAAAAAGGCGATGTTGTTCATATTATTTCTCCTGCCAGTCCTCTTGATTCCACGTATGTTGCAGGAGCGATAGAGCGTCTTACCTCTTGGGGATTGCGTGTTACACTTGGCGATTCGCTCACTGCATCGTATGGTGTTTTTGCAGGTACTGATGCTCAACGTTTTCATGATTTGCAAGAAGCACTCAATACTACAGAAATTCGTGCGATTTTTTGTGCCCGCGGAGGATATGGCTCAATTCGTATTATTGAACATTTAGATTTTACTGAATTTATAAAATCTCCTAAATGGATAGTGGGATTTAGTGATATTACTGCTCTTCATGCTCGTGTAAATAAAGAAGGATTTGCATCTATTCATGCTGCAATGCCAAAAAACTTTTCTACGGTTGATTCTGATTCTATGAATTCTTTATATGCCATGTTGTTTGGATTGTCAAACGGTTTACTTGAATCAACATCTACATACAACAAACCCGGCATTGCCACAGGAACACTTGTTGGAGGAAATCTTTCTATGCTCTATAGTATGCGTGCAATTCCGTTTGAGTTTTCGTATGCAAACACATTGTTGTGTATTGAAGATTTGAATGAATATCGCTATCATATTGATAGAATGATGCAAAATCTTAAAATAAGTGGTGTGCTTTCTTCATTGTCGGGACTTATAGTTGGTGAAATGTTAAATATGAAACAAGGCTCCGATCCGCATATATTAGAAGTAGAAGAAATTATAATTGATGCCGTACAAGAGTATTCGTTTCCTGTTTGTTTTGCTATGCCATTTGGACATGGAAGTAAAAATCATGCATTGTGCATAGGTGCTCAATATTCACTTGTAGTAGATTCAAATTCAGCAAGTTTGCAGTGTGAACAAGATTTATCGTAAAATTTGATGCATATTATAGGTGTGGGGAATCACAAACATAGCATCGCTTACAATAGCTTTTTCTATATTAATAACCGAATAAATTGCTTTTTCATCGCGAAGTAATGTTCTGCTTTCGGTAAGTAAAGGCATGTCGCCCGTAATGGCATTAAGTGGTAAAAGGGTAAAAAACGAAAAATTAGTTTCTATGCCTTGCCATAAATCAGCCATAGGTTTAAAAAAATCAAAATTTTCTTGTGCTACCCAATATGCAATTTCTGTGTTCGATGCTTCATCGCGAACCCTCCACTGATAACATTTATATCCTTGAATATATTTAAAATTACCAGTGTTTACAACAGTTGGTGATATTGCATTTGACATTGCCGCTTGCCGTTCTATAGGCATATATAGTTTGCGATGCGGATTTAATGCAAAAATTGAACTATCTTGTAAATTTAATATGAATGATTTTTGAAGAAGCTTGTATTTATCGTATTCATCTATTCGAATATATGAATTTTTTATGTTGTAGCTAAAATAAACAGTATCAGTTAGCGTTCTTTTAACCATATCAATCGTTCCTTCGAACTTTTGAGCGTATGAAAAAACACTGCTTATTAATAAGCCAAAAATCAATAAAAATCTCATACATTTACTTTTAAAAAAAAGTTAAAGCTAGTTTTAAATATAAGCAAAAATAATCATAATTACAAGTGCAAAAAAAGGAAAAATCAGAATTAGGTCGCTTAGGAGAAAAAATTGCGTATAATTACTTAGTAAAAAAGGGATTTACTATTAAAGAAACAAATTGGAGATTTAAGCATAAAGAAATTGACATTATATGTATGTATGAATCAACGCTTGTTATTGTTGAGGTTAAAACAAGAAGCAATCCTGATTTTGAACGCCCGCAAGATGCTGTAACTCGCTCAAAACAAAGGCTTTTGGTTTCGGCTGCCGATGCGTATATACAAAGTTCTGATTTCCAAGGTGAAGTTCGTTTTGATATTATTTCAATTGTTAAAAACAAAACAACCGAAATAATTGAACATATTCCCGATGCGTTTTATCCGCTATTATAAAGCGTGTAACACATCAATTATAGATGGATAAGTTGAATCTTTTATACGTGTTAAATCAGATTTTGCCACCCATTCGGCAGCGGTAATTTGTTCTTGCGCTTCGGGACATAAAGAGTCTGATGTTAGAGCATTCATTCTATACCAATATGTTTGTTTTAATACTGGTCCTTTTCCTTTTTCATGATTATATGTGTGCCAGGTAGAACATATATACTCTTTTAACTGCACTTGTAAAAGTCCTGTTTCTTCCATTACTTCGCGTATTGCCGCTTCGGGTGGAGTTTCATGTTTATCAAGTTTTCCTTTTGGTAAATCCCACACGCCTCGTCGCATAATACATAAAATTTCGCCTATTTCGTTTTCAACAACACCTCCCGCAGCTTCTATATATAAAAAATGTTTTTTTACTTCATCTAATAATTCTTGAAAATTGGTGTGGAATAGAGTAAATACCGTGTTTGTGTGCTTTGTAAACATAGTATGAATAAAATCTATATCCGAAAAATCTTTCCAATTACTTGTAGGCACAGAATTATTTGTATTTTTACAGTCGGTAAGAATTAGTGAATTAGAATCAAAATATATTGTAAGTTCCATGAATATTATTGAAAAAAAAATTGCTGAATATTTATTGCAAATAAACGCAATAAAACTTCAACCTGCAAATCCTTTTACGTGGGCAAGTGGATGGAAATCTCCTATTTATTGCGATAATAGAAAAACGCTTTCGTATCCTGCTATCCGAAAAGTACTTGCACAGTCGTTTGCTCAAAAAGTAAAAGAAATGTATCCACACACACAGGTAATTGCAGGGGTGGCAACGGGAGCAATTGCAATAGGAGTTCTTGCTGCCGAAGAATTAAATCTTCCGTTTATTTATGTGCGTTCATCGTCAAAGGCACACGGACTCACAAATACAATTGAGGGATATTTTGAAAAAGGACAAAATGTGGTTGTTATTGAAGATTTAATTTCTACTGGAGGAAGCAGCTTAAAAGCTGTTGAAGCTCTTCGTGATGCAGGATGTAATGTTTTAGGTATGCTTGCAATTTTTACGTATGAATTTGAAATAGCTATGCAAAATTTTAAAAAATATGCCTGTGAATTAACAACTTTGAGTAACTATTCGGTGCTGTTAACCTTAGCCGAAGAAAAAAAGTATATAACTCCTCATCAAATTCAAAGTTTGCAAGAATGGAGAAAAAATCCTGATACCTGGAATCAATAACATATAAATAAATTTTATACGCTCTTATGTCATTGTCAATTTCACAACTTACAAAAAAATATGGTTCTCAAAAAGCTGTTGATGCTATTTCGTTTGAAGTATCGTCTGGTGGAATAGTTGGATTTATTGGTCCAAATGGTGCCGGAAAATCTACAACTATGAAAGTTATTACTGGCTTTCTTTCTGATTTTGAGGGTTCGGTTTCGGTTCTTGGAATAGATGTACGCGAACATCCTTTAGAGGTGAAAAAAAGAATTGGATATTTGCCCGAACATAATCCGTTATATGTGGATATGTATGTACACGAATATTTACGATTTATTGCTCGTGTGTATAAACTAACAACTCATGTTTCGTCTCAAATTCAATTGGTTATTAAACGTACTGGTCTTGTAAAAGAACAACATAAAAAAATTCATACTTTATCAAAAGGATATCGGCAACGGGTTGGATTAGCGGCGGTGCTTCTTCATAATCCAGATGTGCTTATTCTTGATGAACCAACAACTGGTCTCGACCCAAATCAAATAGTGGAAATACGAAATATTATTGCAGAAATAGGAACGCATAAAACAGTGTTGCTTTCAACTCATATTATGCAAGAGGTTGAGGCTATATGTAATAGAGTTATTATTATAAATAATGGGAAAATTGTTGCAAATAATGATTCGCACGCAATAAAAATTGAATCGCAAAAAAACACAACCACAGTTTTTGTTGAATTTATTGAACAATGTTCGATTGAATTGTTGCAGCAAATACCGCATGTTATTGATGTTGTGAATGTTTCAGAAAAAAAATGGCTTATATCATCATCTCAAAATGACGATATTCGTGAACATATTTTTAATTTTGCAGTAGCACATAAACTAACTGTTATTGCAATGCAAATACAAGAAAAATCATTGGAACAAGCGTTTCACGATTTAACAAGATAAATAACGATGAAAAAATTACCTTAAAATACAAAGTTGCATAAAACTAATTTTTGTTGGTTATTTGTACTATTGCTAATATATAAATTATGAAATTACTTTTATCTGTTTTTTGTGCTTTGTGTTCTGTTGTTTGTGTCAACGCACAAAATTCCGCTCCACAAGATTCTATTATAGACACTACGTTTTCGGCAAATCTTGACGAAATGATAAACTTGTGGTATGTGCAAGCTGCTGATACGTATAAATATAAAAATCGTCCAGAGACTGTTGATACGGCATTTGTTCCAACTTTTTCGCGAGAACAATATGCAGAATATATTGCAAATATGCAGTCAATAATTCCTCTTACATATAATAATTATGTGCATTCATATATTCAAGTATATGGATTTAGGTATAGAGAACGAGTTGAAATTATGCTTGGACTTGCAGAATATTATTTTCCGATGTTCGAAGATATTCTTACGAGTTATGATATACCTCAGGAACTAAAATATTTAGCAATTATTGAATCTGCACTTAATCCGCGAGCACGCTCAAAAGCAGGTGCAATGGGCTTGTGGCAATTTATGCCCGCAACTGGAAAAATGTTTGGACTTTCAATAAATTCTTTTATTGATGAACGCCGCGACCCTTTTCAATCAACGCACGCTGCGGCACAATATCTTAAACAATTACATGGTATTTTTAATGATTGGATTCTTGCAATTGCTGCATATAATTGTGGTCCCGGAAATGTTCGAAAAGCAATTACTCGTTCGGGAGGAAAACGCGATTTTTGGGAAATTTATGCACATCTCCCTCGCGAAACTCGTGGGTATGTGCCTGCATATATAGCTGCATTTTATGTGTTTGAACATCATGAATTGCATAATTTATATCCACGTGAAGTTCAATATCCTTCGGCTATAGACACTATTATGGTACGCAATGCAATCACATTTAATCAAATTTCGCAAGTAATTGATATGCCGCTTAAATTATTAGAAGATTTAAATCCTCAATATAAACTTGCAGCTATTCCTACTACAAAACAGGGATCAACTTTGTATTTACCAGTTGAATATATTACGCCGTTTTTAAAAATGCAAGACGCAATTATTGCGTATCGCGATTCTGTACATCAAGATTCTGTAAAAATAGCTGAGGTCAATTCTATTGCATCAAATGCACAAACTGTTGTGTATTATACTATTAAATCGGGTGATAATTTAAGTTTAATAGCAAGTTGGTTTCATGTGCGTGTGAGTGATATTCGTACGTGGAACAATATTAAAGGTAATACTATTGTTGCGGGGAGGCGATTGCAACTCTATGTGCCCGAACATAAACAAAAATATTATGAAGCTCTTAATACTATGAGTTTTACACAAAAACAACGTATTTCGGGAAATATTTCATCACCTCAAAAAACGCAAGAAACAGCAAATTCTGGTTCGTATGAACTGTACACGGTTCGTTCTGGCGATACTCTATGGGATATTGCCAATAAATATGAAAGTGTGTCTGCCGAAGATTTGCGAACATTAAATAATTTATCAAAATCAAGTAAAATTCATCCGGGAATGGTTTTAAAAATCCGAAAATTCTAAAAGTGGTATGTGTGGCATTGCGGGCTATTATTCAATAAAACAAATTTTTGCTTTTGATGAATTAAAACTCATGGCAGCTGCTATTACACATCGCGGTCCCGATGCTGCTGATTTTTTTTCTTCGTCTCATTGCGGTTTAGCACATCAACGTCTTAAAATTATTGATTTCTCAAATGAGGCAAATCAGCCTATGAAATCGCATAGCGGACGATATGTTATGGTATTTGATGGCGAAGTTTATAATTATAATGACCTTAGAAGAGAATTTCAAATACCTGCTCGCACTACATCAACTGCCGAAATAATTTTAGAATTATGTGAACAGCTTGGAGTTGAACATGCTATTTCATTATGTAATGGTATGTTTGCTATTGCTTTGTATGATACACAAACAAATACGCTTACTCTTATTCGAGATAGAATGGGCATAAAACCACTTTTTTATTATTGGGACGGGGAGCATTTGGCATTTGCCTCAGAAATTAAATCGCTTTTAAAACTTTCGTATATTCAAAAAAATAAACAATTACATGCACATGCAATTTCTACATTTTTGCATCTTGGATATACAGGAACAGAACACACAATTTATACAAATATTTTTAAACTTCCTGCGGGTTCTTATCTTACAATTCATGAAAAAACTATAAAAATTACCTCTTATTGGAACATTCTTGAAAAAATAAAACCTACGTGCATAACTAATTTTATTGAAGCTCGTGAAACCTTGCGTGATTTGTTAGAACAATCTGTGCGATATCGTTTGCAAAGTGATGTTGATTTTGGGTGTTTTTTAAGTGGAGGAATTGATTCTTCGCTTGTGACAGCTATTGCACAAAGAAATAGTTCGAATCGTTTAAAAACATTTACTATTGGGTTTGAACAGGCAAAACACGACGAACGTGTACATGCAAAAAATATTGCAACTTTTTTAGGCGCAGATCATCACGAATTGATTGTAACAGAGAAAGATGCACGAATGTTGGTTGAAAAACTGCTCACGGTATATGATGAGCCGTATGCTGATTCTTCGGCTATACCCACTATGTTGGTGTCTGAGCTTGCAAGTCGTTCTGTTTCTATGGTTCTTTCGGGAGATGGTGGCGATGAATTGTTTATGGGATACGGTGCGTATTCATGGGCGGAACGACTACATAAACCGTTTTGGCAGATGTTACACACACTGGTTGCTCAGCTGTTAAAATATGGAAATAATAGACACAAACGAGCGGCTGCTGTATTTCAATATCCTTCAAAAAATCATATTCCAAGCCATATTTCTTCTCAAGAACAAGGATATTTTTCTCGTCGCGAAATACAGTCAATTCTTCGTTTTCCAACACCTATTATTGTTGATGAATATCCACAACAGTTGCCGCGTGTATTAACTCCCGCCGAAAATCAGGCTTTGTTTGATATGCGTTATTATGTATGCGAAGATATACTTACAAAAATTGATAGAGCAAGTATGCACTATTCTATTGAATCGCGTGTTCCCTTGCTCGATTATTCTATTGTGGAATTTGCTCTTAATGTGTCTCCACAATTAAAACAACATCAAGATATTTCAAAATATGTGTAAAAACAGGTTTTATATGAATATATTCCTGCAGAATTATTTAATAGACCCAAATGGGGTTTTTCTATTCCGTTAGATATGTGGCTTTTAGGCGATTTTCAATATTTAATTCATGACTATCTATCGCAACAAAAAATTGAAAAACATGGCGTTTTTGTGTGGAACGAAGTGCAAAAACTTATATATAGATTTTTACATAAAGGACACCATTATTTATATAATAGAATTTGGTTGTTAATTACAATGCAACGATTTTTAGAAAAGCAATAATGCACATGAATGTTTCTGTTTTATATATTTCGTATGATGGCATGACCGATAATTTAGGTCAGTCGCAGGTAATCCCATATTTGATAGGATTGCAAAAAAAAGGATATGCTATACATATTCTTAGTTGCGAAAAACCAGCAGCTTTTGCAGCACGAGAAAAACATATATCAAAACTTCTTAAAAAATACAAAATTCAGTGGCATCCAATTTCGTACACATCAAAACCAGCAGTGTTTTCAACCTTGTATGATATTCATCGTATGCAAAAAGAAGCTCGTACTATAGTGCAAAAACATGCTATTTCTTTTGTGCATTGCAGAAGTTATATTGCGGCTCAAGTGGGAGTGTATCTTGCAAAAAATTTTTCTATTCCATGGATTTTTGATATGCGTGGTTTTTGGGCTGATGAACGAATTGAAGGAGGCATTTGGGATTCGTCAAAATTTTTATACCACCGTATTTATTATTATTTCAAACAATTAGAGAAAACGTTTGTTCGTTCTGCATCTCACATTGTGAGTTTAACTCAGGCAGGAAAGCAAGAAATAGAGCAGTGGACAATTTATAAAACGTATAAAACACCCATTCATGTTATTCCGTGTTGTGCTGATTTACAATTATTTTCGCCTACAGCTGTTTCGGAACGAAAGAAACAAAAACTAAGAAACGAATTACATATTACTAAAAAACAATTTGTTTTGAGTTATTTAGGTTCATTTGGCACATGGTATATGACCGAAGAAATGTTTGATTTTTTTAAAGTTTTACATTCTTTTGATTCAGACGCAATTTTTTTATGTATAACAGCTGACGAAAAAGATACAATTGAACAAATTGCTCGCAATAAAGATATTCCTCTCGATTCGTTACGTGTTGTTGCTGCAAATCGCGAAGATGTTCCAGCCTACGCATCGCTTTCGCACTGGTCTATTTTTTTTATATTGCCCGTATATTCAAAAAAAGCATCTTCGCCCACAAAAATGGGGGAGTTGTTAGGTTTAGGTATTCCTCTTATTTGCAATGATGGAGTGGGAGATGTATCGGCTATTATGCAAAAATGTGTGCAAGGTAAAGTAATTACAACACACAATCAGCAAGAATATGCCCGTGTTGCTCAGGAAGTACTGAAAGACACCGCAGATTATAAGAATGAATTGCATGCAACTGCTTGCGATTTTTATTCTTTAGATATGGGCATTGAATTGTATGCTTCTCTTTATAAAGATTTGGCAGAAAAAACCAAACAATCTTAATCAAATGAAACAGCCTCTATGGGGCTTAGTTTTGAAATAAAAAGTGCAGGTAATAAAAGCATTATCATTGTAATGCACAGTGTTCCAATGTTAAGCAAAAGAATAGCAGGCACCGAAAATGAAATAGGAACAAACGACATAAAATATGTTTCGGGATTGAGCGGAATAATATGAAACGCATATTGTAAAAAACAAAGTCCTATTCCAATAATATTTCCCCACAACAAGCCTTTTGTAATAAGCAATCCACCTACATATAAAAACACTTTTTGTACTTGTGTGTTTCTTGCACCTATTGTTTTTAAAATCCCTATCATATTTGTTTTTTCTATAATAATTACAAGCAAACCCGTAATCATATTTAAGCCTGCCACAAGTACCATAAGAAAAATAATTACCCATGCATTCATATCAAGAAGCGAAAGCCAGTCGAATATTTGTGGATTTATTTCTTGTAAACTTTGTGTTTTTAAATACTCCTTGTCTTGATATATTTCATACCCCACAATATCTTGAATGTTTTCTTTGTCATTTTCAATAGTTTTGTGCGATTTTAGAAATATTTCATATCCCGAAACTTGTGTGCTATCCCAATAATTTAACGATTGTATATGCCTCATATCAGCAAGTATAAAACGCTCATCAATTTCTTGCAGATTTGTTTCAAAAATACCAGAAACTATAAATCTTCGTTTTCTCGGTCGTTTGCCAGCTTCATTGGGAACAAAGGTTGTAATAAAAGAATCATGTACCGATAAGTTGAGCAATGTGGCCATTTCTTTTGAAATTAATACGCTATCGGTAAGGGCGTTGGAAATAGAAAATGGAGAGCCTTCAAGTATGTGTGTTTCAAAAAAATCCCATGTAAACTGCGTATCAATTCCTTTTACCACAACCCCTTTTACTGCATTGTTTTCTTTTATAATTGCGGGTTTTGTTGCAAAATATTGCACATGCGACACCGCTTTACATTCCAATAATTTTGAAAAAAGTATAGAATCTTTTGTAATAGGAACTGTTTCAAACGAAGTGTTTGCATCATAATTTACAATTTGAATATGCGATGCAAATCCAAAAAGTTTTTGAGAAATAGTAGATTTAAATCCAATTATAATTGATACCGCAACAATCATTACCGCCAAACCCAATGCAATTGCAAAAACTGCGATACGAACAATGGGTTTTGAAATATTTGCCGTACTTTTATGGGGTAATATTTTTTTTGCTATATATAATTCTACATTCATATGCACAAATATACATGTTTTATACGTACAATAATCTCTTGTTTTTGTATTGTTTGTTGTTTCTTAGAAAGTTTTTCACAGCAACCGCTTCGAGTGGGTGCCGAATGTACCGAAGATTATATACCATATATACAAGACAAACGTGTTGCGGTGGTTGCAAATCAAACTTCTGTTGTTCAGGGAGTTCATCTTGTTGATACACTCATGCGGTTAGATGTGCCAGTAAAAAAAATATTTTGTCCAGAGCATGGTTTCCGTGGAAATGCTGATGCAGGCGAGCATTTGCAAAATTCTATTGATAGCATATCTGGGCTTCCTATTATTTCTTTATATGGAACACATAAAAAACCGTATGCCCATGATTTAGAAAATATAGATATTATAGTATTTGATATTCAAGATGTGGGTGCGCGATTTTATACCTATATTTCTACTATGCATTACATTATGGAAGCATGTGCCGAATTATCAATAGAATGTATGATACTCGACAGACCAAATCCGCATGGATTTTATATTGACGGACCTATATTAGAGTCATCTTATACTTCCTTTGTAGGAATGCATCCAGTGCCTGTTGTTCATGGTATGACAATAGGTGAATATGCACGTATGATAAATGGCGAGCGATGGTTGAAAAATGGAATACAATGTGATTTAACAGTTGTTTTATGCGATGGATACGATCACTCTATGCGATATCAATTACCTATTCCGCCTTCGCCAAATTTACCAAATATGCAGGCAGTGTATTTATATCCAAGCCTATGTTTTTTTGAAGGTACTGTGTTTAGTTGTGGGCGAGGAACTGATTTTCCATTTCAACTTGTGGGTGCTCCTGAATATTCAGATACAAGTTTTTCGTTTATGCCGCGAAGCATTCAAGGAGCAAGTAAAAATCCTCCTCATAAAAATAAAATGTGCTATGGTATTGATTTACGAACCTATGCAATTGATTCACTTGCCGAAAAAGGACTGTTGTTAGAAATTTTTGTACAAGCGTATGAAAAGTATCCTCATAAAACAGCGTTTTTTATACCATTTTTTACAACATTAGCAGGAACAAAATCTTTGCAAAAAGCTCTTGTCTCTCAAATTTCTGTTTCGGAAATCAAACAAAGCTGGCAACATGATTTGCAGAAATTCAATGCAATACGAAAAAAATATTTGCTCTATCCTGATTTTAAATAGTCGATTATTTTATCTTTGCACATAATTAGAGATTAGGGTACAATATATATGATACAAAATTTACAAGAAAAAAAAACCAAACTTGCAGTAATAGGTTTAGGATATGTAGGATTACCACTTGCACTTGAATTTGCAAAAAAATATTCAGTAATAGGATTTGATATAAATCAAAATCGTGTAGAATCATTACAACAACACACAGACCCCAGTGAAGACGTAGATGAAAAATCGTTTGAAAACACTGACATACTTTTTACATCACAACATAAAGACTTACAAGATGCAACAGTGTATATTGTTGCAGTACCTACTCCTATTGATGCATATAATATTCCTGATTTACAGCCTTTAATTTCTGCTACAAAATCTGTGGCTAAAGTACTTAAAAAGGGCGATTATGTTGTGTATGAATCAACAGTGTACCCAGGTGCTACCGAAGAAGATTGCTTGCCTTTACTCGAAAAAATATCGGGTTTAACATTAGGAGAAGATTTTAAATTAGGATATTCGCCCGAACGAATAAATCCAGGAGATAAAATAAATACCTTAACTAATATTTTAAAAATAGTATCAGGAAGTGATTCAGAAGCATTGGCATATATTGCTGAATTATATGGCTCTATAATAACTGCAGGAATATATAAAGCAAGTTCAATAAAAGTAGCAGAAGCTGCAAAGATTATTGAAAACACGCAACGTGATGTGAATATTGCACTTATGAATGAACTTTCTATTTTGTTTAGTAAGATGAATATCAACACATTTGAAGTGTTAGAAGCTGCTTCTACAAAATGGAATTTTTATAATGTAACTCCTGGTCTTGTGGGCGGGCATTGTATTGGTGTTGACCCATATTATCTTACATATAAAGCAAATCAATTAAAACACCATCCAAAAATAATTACATCAGGACGAGCTATTAATGATGAAATGCCTATTTATTTAGCTAAAAAAATTATTAAAGAAATTAATAGAAGCGGAAAAATATTAAAAGAATCTCGTGTGCTTATTTTAGGTGCTACATTTAAAGAAAATGTAAGTGACATTAGAAATTCAAAAATTTTTGACACAGTACAAGAATTAAAATCATATAGTATTGATGTTACGGTTGTTGACCCTTATGCTTCAAGCGAGCAGGTTAAAGAATATTATTCTCATGATTTACATCGTGAACCGTATGGAACGTATGATGTGATTGTGTTAGCGGTAAAACATAAAGAATTTTGTGATTTGCCTGAATCGTATTTTGTAAATCTTTCAAATAAAGAACTTATTTTTTTCGATTTAAAAGGAATTTACCGAGACATGTTAAATGCACATATTTATTTTAGTCTCTAATAAAAAACTTTGCAAAAAACAGAAAGAACTCTATATTTGCAAAAATAATGTTGATGTAAAGAATTAACATTTGTTGAAACTATGCCGAAGTGGTGGAATTGGTAGACACGCCGGACTCAAAATCCGGTGATAGCAATATTGTGTGGGTTCAAGTCCCACCTTCGGTACTTTTTTATAGCTGCTTCAGAATACCTTCGTCTTACAATTATTCATTTATAATAGTGCCTCGTAATGTGGCAGAATTGGAGTCGGTAATGTGTACCGATACATAATCACCGATTTTCGCGTGTTTTTTGGGGAAAATAATTGTTTTATTTTGAGAATTTCGTCCTCTAAATTCTTCTGAAGATTTTTTTGAAATGCCTTCAACAAGTACTTCAAATATTTTTCCTTCGTCTTGTTTGTTTTTTTGTGCTGATATTTCGTTTTGTAATGCTATTATTTCATTGAGTCGTCTTGTTTTAACCTCTTCGGGCACGTCATCAATATAATCGCGAGCAGCTATTGTACCTGGTCGTTCGGAATATTTAAACATATATGATAAATCATATCTCACCCATTTCATAAGCGAAAGTGTTTCTTGGTGTTCGTTCTCGGTTTCGCCACAAAAACCAGATATGATATCTGATGTTATTGATGCTTCGGGAATAATATTCCGAATTGCCTCTACTCGTTGCATATACCATTCACGATTATAGGTGCGTCCCATACGTTGTAAAACCGAACTGCTGCCACTTTGTACGGGTAAATGTATCCATTTACAAATGTTTTTGTGCTTTGCTACCACCTCTAACAGTTCATTATCCATGTCTTTGGGATGTGATGTGGAAAAACGAATACGTGTATGTGGAGCAATGCGTGCAATATGAGAAAGTAAATCAGGAAAGCGAAATATGGTATTGTTTTGTGTAAGCGAATATGAATTTACATTCTGTCCAAGTAATGTAATTTCTTTATATCCCATAGACACTGCATCTAACACTTCCTTGGCAATAGAATCAATGGCACGACTTCGTTCTCGTCCGCGTGTATAAGGCACAATACAATATGTGCAAAAATTATTGCACCCACGCATAATCGACACAAATGTTGAAATGCGATTGTTACCAACCCGATATGGCATAATATCATCGTATGTTTCGGTTTTGGAAAGATGCACGTTAATAGCTTGTTTGCTACGTGCCGCAATAGAAACCAACCGAGGCAAATCTCTATACGAATCTGGTCCAGCAACAATGTCGGTAAGCACATCGTGTGAAAATAATTGCTCTCGTAAACGTTCTGCCATGCATCCAATTACTCCAATAAGAAGCGAACTTTTGCGTGCTCGTAATTTTTTTATCTCATGTAATCTTTGAAACACTCTGTTTTCGGCATGTTCACGAATAGAACAGGTGTTTATAAGAATTAAATTGGCTTGTGTTATAGTTTCAGTATATTCATACCCTATTTCTTTAAGAATAGCTGCAACAACTTCACTATCATTTACATTCATTTGGCAGCCATATGTTTCTATATAGACATATTTACTCATATTTATTTTGTTTTTTTAGGATATACATCTTTTTTTATCCTTGTATTTTGTAATAAAAGTACATTTTATTTTTAATAATGAATTACATCTCTTTACATGTTCTGTTTTTTTTATTATACCATGATGTCGGTTATTACGTAGCGTATGCAATAAGGTGCTTGCAGTCAGCATTATACATAGTGCGTAAAGACTGTATTGGTAGATATAATGAAATAATATAACAGCACGTGGTTTATATGAAAATGTTATTTCAGATGTACCATTTGGAATAATAATGCCCATACATGCATGATTTACAGGAAGTATTTCTGTTTCTTGTGAATTAATATATGCGGTCCAGCCCGGATAACGATTTTGCATACATACCAACAATACCGAATCGGAAGTTTCTGCATGTATGGTGAAAAAATTATTTGAACCTTCTATAAATGTAAGTTGTGCCTGCCCCGTTGTATATTTTAAAAACGACATGCTATCGGGTATAATTGCTATTTTTTCAGAGGAACACATATACGTTGTATCTGTTTCTGTAATAATGTGTTGAGGAACATAAAAAAGAGGATATCGTGCAATTGTATCAAAATAGGGTGAACGATATAATATTTCGGTATGTTTGTAAATAAAACTTGTATATCCATCAAATGTTCTTTTTGTATAAAAAATTTGATTGTTTCTCCATAATGGTTTTGCTATTTGCAAAGAGGGGTGATATTGATTGAGTGCTTGTTCATGAATATCCCATGTATGTATTGATTTTGGTAAACTATCAATTTTTTCTTGTGCGGTAAATGCATCTTGTTGATTTGTAACTGTTATTGCTTTTTGCAAAAGGGTTGCAGTAAGCATGTCGGTACACATAAGAAATACCATGAGTTTTGCAAATGTATGTGATGTAAACAAAGCTTTGCGTTTTAGCACATATATCAACCCACATATATATATGAAAGCAATTGTAACCGATTGAATACTAATGGCGTGTGTTTTGTCGAGTGTAAAAACAAATGCATGCCAGTTTACGTATTCGGGAAACGCATTTCGTGTATGTACAAAAAGGGTATATATAGCAAGGCTTGTATATGCTGCAATTATAACACACAAAATTGTTATTATTTGTTTTTTGGTAATACGTGTTTCGATGTATTCAAATGAATATGCAGCAAGTAGTAAAAAACTCCACATAAAAAATAATCGAAACAATGCAGGAAATCGAAAAATATTATATAATGGCACATATTCGTAAAAAAACGCACGTAGTGGAATGTCATTTCCTAATGAAAGAGCGATAAAAAACAAGCTAAAAATCCACAGTTTTAGTATATTTTTTTGTGAAATAAGGCGTATGCTAAATAAGGTGTATAGTATTCCACTTATACCAATATACATATTTACAAATGCAATATCTATTTCCCAAAAATTTGATTTTATATATGTTATCATAAATGGAAACACCGTTGTAATTGCATGCCATGGACGTAACGAGCCAAACAGAGCTTGTGTAAGTGAAACTCCATTACCTCGTGCAACCAATTGAACCATATCAGAATGTGATACAATTATTACTCCGCCCAGCAATAATAAAGGAATAAGTGCAAAAATTTGAGATGTGAAGAATTTTTTTAATTGACTATATTGTTTGCTTTTACTATATAATATAGTTTTCCAAATAATTTCTATTCCTATACCATAACATGCTACTATTGAGAAAGCGGGATATCCACCTGAAATAAATGAAAAAAAGATAAGTGCAAACAGTGGAATACGTATAAATCTGTTACTTGTAACAAGGAGAAAGTAACTCCATAAAACCCACGGAAGTAAAGCACCACTTATTACCCAACTCATATGTTGTGCGTTTCCAACAAAAAAACCTGACAACATATATCCTACACTTACAAATAAGGCGGTGAGATGTTTAAATCCTTTTTGTTTAGAAAATACATACATGCCAAAGCCTGCAACTAATATATGAAGCACAAATTCAATATTTAATTTGAGAAGCGTGTATTCAGAAATTTGTGCAGAAATAAAACGTAATGGGTAATACATAGCCATTTTGCTATGCATGGCGCTCCCTAAATATGTGTATGGATCCCACAGAGAAATAGAACCTTGTTGTTCGCAATATGATTGAAATGCTTGAAACGGAAAATTTGCATCAATTATATCCCATTTAAGAGTGCTTGCTCCAATTATAATATCAAAAAATGCTAAAAAAACTAAAATGCTTAGCACTAAAAATGCTTGTAATGTTTCTGAATTACGAATGTTCTCAAAAAAACTACGAGGCATTATAATGCGATTTATTGGCATATATACGAGAACATATAATCCCCTCCTAATTCATAAGAAGGTTTACTTTGCACGCTATCAATTTCGTGTCCGCAAAATGTACCTAAACTTTTCCGTTCTTCAATTGCACCAGTTTCAATGTTTTTTTTTTACGCTAAAACACTCTGTGCATTCGTTTGTAGGGTCTTCGCAACTATATGCAATAAAAAGAATACAGCAAAAGAATCCAAATTTTTTCATATCTCTCTGTTTTGATAGTAACAAAATTAGTAAAAAAATTTACAGATTTGTTGGTATTAGTTTTTTTATTTCCGAGACATCTTTTTGTTTTCGCCTTGCATAATCTTGTAATTGGTCGGTATTAATTTTTCCAATACCAAAATAGTGAGAATCGGGATGAGCAAATAATAATCCTGAAACAGAAGCGGCAGGATACATCATATACGATTCTGTAAGTTTTACTTTAATATTTTCTTCGGCATCAAGTAAGGCAAACAGATTTTTTTTCTCGGAATGATCGGGACACGAAGGATATCCGTATGCTGGTCTAATTCCTTGATATGCCTCTTGAATCATTTCTTCGGGTGTGAGTGTTTCATTGGGTGCATATCCCCATAATTTTGTTCGCACCGTATGATGCAAAAGTTCGGTGTATGCTTCGGCAAGTCGGTCGGCAAGAATTTTTATCATAATTGCAGAATATTCATCACCTTGTTTTTGAAATTCTTGTGCCCATTCGTCAGCACCAATGCCTGCTGTAACAGCAAAAGCACCTATATAATCTCGTCTTCCAGAATCTTTGGGAGCGATAAAATCCGCAAGGCACACATTTGCTTTGTTATTAGGACGTGCTGTTTGTTGTCGAAGATTATAAAATGTATGTAATAGTTGCTCACCTTGTTCATCGGCATATACTTCAATATCATCTTCAACCGAATTTGCTGGAAAAAATCCAACAACACTATGTGCTTTAATGCGTTTTGTTTGCACTATTTCAGTCAATAAATTTTGAGCATCAGCAAATAATTTTTGAGCTTCGCTTCCTTTTTCAGGGTCTTCTAAAATAGCAGGATATTTACCCTTCATTTCCCAAGCGTGAAAAAAGTATTGCCAATCAATATACGGAATAATAGTTTCAATAGGGCAGTCGCGTTCAAGGTGTAATCCTATAAACGAAGGTTGATATATTGGAGCATTATGCCAATCAATTGTAAATTTATTGGCACGAGCCGCTTCTATTGGTAAAAATTCATACACCTTTCTTTTTGAATATACCGAGCGTAATTCTGCATATTCTTGTTTTATTGTTGTAATAAATTCGTCTTTTTTGTCAGAAAGTAAGTTGTTGCAAACCGCCGCACTTTTTGACGCATCGGGGACATACACCACCGCCCCCGAATATTCGGTGTCAATTTTTACCGCAGTGTGAATTTTTGATGTTGTTGCACCGCCTATTAAAAGAGGAATATTCATCTTGCGTCTCTCCATTTCTCGTGCAATTTCAATCATTTCTTCGAGCGAGGGGGTAATAAGCCCACTTAATCCTAATATATCAGCATTTTCGGCAATTGCAGTGTCTAAAATTTTGTCCATTGGCACCATTACACCAATATCAATAATTTCGTAATTATTACATGAAAGCACCACTCCAACAATATTTTTTCCAATATCATGCACATCGCCTTTTACTGTAGCCAGCACAATTTTTCCTGAAGACGAAGAACGTAAATCAGATTTTTCTGCTTCAATATGTGGTAAAAGAATAGAAACCGCATGTTTCATAACTCGTGCAGTTTTAACCACCTGAGGTAAAAACATTTTTCCTTCGCCAAACAAATCGCCCACCACATTCATACCTGCCATAAGCGGTTGTTCAATAATGGTAAGCGTGGGTGAATAGAGTGTGCGAGCCTCGTCTAAATCCTCTTGTAAAAAATCTGTTATTCCTTTTAACAAGGCATATCCCAAGCGTTTTTCTACCGAAAATGTACGCCATTCTATAACTTTTTCCTCACCTTTTTCGCTATGTTTAACCGTTTCTGCATATTCAATTAGGTTTTCGGTAGCATCGGCTGAGGTGTTTAAAATAACCGCTTCTATACGTTGTTTTAATTCAGTTTCAATTTCGTCATACACTTGCAGCATTTCTGGATTTACTATACCCATATCTAAGCCAGCAGTAATGGCATGAAATAAAAACACCGAATGCATTGCTTCGCGTACAGGATTATTGCCACGAAATGAAAACGAAACATTACTAATGCCTCCGCTTACCTTTGCGTAGGGTAAATTATATTTTATCCACGATACCGTTTCTATAAAATCTACTGCATAATTATTGTGTTCGTCAATACCTGTTGCAACGGTTAATACATTGGGGTCAAAAATAATATCTTGCGGAGGAAAATGCACCTTTTCGGTAAGGAGTTTATAGGAACGTTTGCAAATTTCAATTCTTCGCAAACGAGAATCAGCTTGCCCTTGTTCGTCAAATGCCATTACAACCACCGCTGCACCATATTTTTTTATAGCATGTGCTTTTTTTAGAAAATCAGTTTCGCCCTCTTTTAAACTTATAGAATTAACAATTGATTTTCCTTGAATACATTGCAAACCTGCTTCTAACACTTCCCATTTTGAGGAATCTATCATAATTGGCACACGCGAAATATCGGGTTCCGAAACAATAAGGTTTAAGAAATGTACCATTTCTTCTTTTGTTTCGAGCATTGCATCATCTAAATTTACATCAATAATTTGTGCACCATTTTCTACCTGTGCACGTGCAACAGAAAGAGCCTCATTGTATTTTTTTTCGCGAATTAATCGTGCAAATTTTATTGAGCCCGCAACATTAGTGCGTTCTCCAATATTCACAAAATTTATAGATTTATCAATAGTAAGTGGTTCTAAACCACTAAGTTTTGTTTTATAATCGAGTGGCGGTATTATGCGAGGTGCATGTTTTTGAGCTTCTTTACAAATTTTTTTAATATGAGCATCAGTTGTGCCACAGCATCCACCAATAATATTCACCATTTTGTTTTTCATGAAAGGAGTAACCATTTCGATCATAATGTCTGCGGTTTGGTCATATTCTCCAAATTGATTGGGTAATCCAGCGTTTGGATGTACACTCACAAAAAATGGACAATGTTCATGAAGTTCTTTTACAAAGGGAGCAAGTTCTTTTGCACCAAGTGAACAGTTAAGCCCAATGCTTAATAGCGGTGCATGAAGTACCGAATGTATAGCTGCTTGCAAGGTTTGTCCCGAAAGAGTTCGTCCGCTGGCATCTGCTATGGTAAATGAAATCATGCAGCCTACTTCTGTGCCAAGTTCTTCTTGTACCGAATCAATAGCAAATAGTGCAGCTTTTGCATTTAAGGTATCAAATACAGTTTCAACCATGAGCAAATCAACACCTGCTACAATAAGGGCACGCACTTGCTCGGAATATATGTCAACTAAATCTTTAAAATTTACAGCACGATATGCAGGATTATTTACATCGGGCGACATTGATGCTGTTTTATTTGTTGGACCAATAGAACCGCATACAAATCGTGGTTTTTGAGGATTTTTACGAGTATATTCATCTGCCAATGTTCGTGCTATTTTTACAGATGCAGTATTAATTTCAGTTACTAAATCCTCTTGATTATAATCGGCAAGCGAAATTCTATTTGCATTAAACGTATTTGTTTCAATAATATCAGCCCCAGCTTCTAAGTATTTTCTGTGAATTTCTGCAATTATTTCGGGTTTTGTGAGCGAAAGCAAATCATTATTACCTTTAAGTGGTATATTTCCATGCGTAAATCGCGTGCCTCTATAATCGTTTTCGTTGAGTTTATATTGTTGTATCATAGTGCCCATAGCACCATCAAGCACCAAAATACGTTTTGATAGAATGTCGTGTATTTTATTCATGTATATATTGTATCATTAAAAACTTGAAAGTCCGTCAAAATCAAGAGTTGCAAAATAGTCGTCAAGTGTTTCGGCACGGCGGATACATTTTACAGAGCCATCGGTACGTAATAATAATTCTGCCGATTGAAGTTTGCCGTTATAATTAAATCCCATTGCATGTCCATGAGCACCGGTGTCGTGAATTGCTAAAATATCATGTTTTTCAATTTCTGGTAAAGCCCGTTGAATTGCAAATTTATCGTTGTTTTCGCATAAAGAGCCAGTAACGTCATATATATGCGTTGCAGGAGCATTTTCTTTTCCTAACACCGTAATATGATGATATGCACCATACATTCCGGGGCGCATAAGGTTTGCCATACTTGCATCTACCCCTACATATTTTCTGTATGTATCTTTAAAATGTTGCACTTGTGTTATTAAATACGCATAGGGTCCAGTAATATATCGTCCTAATTCTAAATATAATTTTACAGGAGCAAGATTGTTTTGCACAAGTATTTCTGTATATTTTTTTTGAATGCCTTTGCTTATATATTCAATATCAACAGCATTTTGTTCGGGTTTATAAGGAATACCAACTCCTCCTCCTAAATTCACAAATTCAAAGGTAATACCCAATTGTTTATTGAGTTTTATCATGAGTGAAAACATAATATCTGCCGTTTCAATAAAATACTGAGAATTTAATTCATTTGAAGCAACCATAGTGTGAATACCAAAACGAGTAACACCTTTATCTTTCATTATTTTGTATGCTTCAAATATTTGTGCTTCTGTGAGTCCGTATTTTGCTTCTTCGGGATTACCAATAATATCGTTTCCAGATTTTAGTTCCCCCGGATTGTATCGAAATGAAATAATGTCGGGAATGCCCGCCACTTCCTCTAAAAACGCAATATGACTAATATCGTCAAGATTAATGATTGCTCCTAATTCTCGCGCTTTTTGGTATTCATATGCAGCAGTATTATTTGATGTAAACATAATATTTTCGCCCACAACTCCTGTTTTTTCCGAAAGTACAAGTTCGGCATGTGAACTGCAATCGGCTCCAAACCCAATTTTAGAAAATAACTTTACAAGGTATGGATTTGGCGTAGCTTTTACCGCAAAAAATTCTTTAAAACCAGTATTCCATGAAAATGCTTTTTGCAGATTTTTAGCATTTTCTATCATAGCACGCTCGTCGTATATATGAAAAGGTGTAGGATATTTTGCAATGATAGATTGAATAGTTTCTTTTGAAAAAGGAATATTTTTTTGCATATTTTTTGTAATTATTTATTGTGAAAAATTAGACGTGCAAATTACTTCTATTTTTACTGCTTTACAATATTTCAATATGAGCTTTTTGCATTTTGATATTTGTAACAGTTGTTTTAATTTTTTCGTACATATAAAAAACAAAGGTTTTATGTCTTTGTAGAGAACACAAAGCATGTTGTGTAATGGATTAGGTTACGATCCGCAAAGAGGTTGCAAAACGCCGCGACCTCTTTTTTTATGCTTGATTTATACTTTTTGTATTATTGTTATACCATCGCGTATAGGAATCATAACTTTTTCAACACGAGTATCATGTTTAACAAAGGTGTTAAAATCCATAATACCTTTAGTTTGCAAATCATTTTTATCAATATTATCCTCAATAACATGTCCGTTCCACAAAGTGTTATCGGCAAAAATAAATCCTTTTGGTTTTACTTTTTTTAGTGCCTGTTCATAGTATTCAATATAATTTCGTTTGTTCGCATCAATAAATATTATATCAAAATCATAAGGAAATGTTGGAATGATAGAAAGAGCATCGCCAATATGCAAGGTGATTTTTTGAGAAAAAGCAGAGTTTTCAAATGTAGAACGAATTTTAGATTCTAATTCGTCATTTATTTCAATCGTATCTATATGTGCATCTTGAGGCAAACCCTCGGCAATACAGAGTACAGAATATCCAGTATATGTTCCAATTTCCAACACTCTTTGCGGACAAATCATGCGTGCAAACATTTTAAGCATTCGCCCCTGCACGTGTCCCGATATCATTCGTGGATTTAATAAAGAAAGATGTGCTTGACGGCGTACATGTTTTAAATAGTCTGGTTCATCATCACTGTGAGCTGCTATATATGATTCTATTTTTTCATTTGTTTCCATGAGTTTTTAATGGTTTTTTTAGTAAAATAAAAACCCCGAAAAGGCAAAAAATAACAAAAACGGGGTTTTCTTTTTTCAACTAAATATAATTTTTACTTATTTTAATCTTGTATATTCTGTGCTATTTTTTCAGCAATATCAATAAAATAAGTACCTGCTAACGAGTTTTGTAAAACAATAGGATTTCCAGCATCACCACCTTCACGAATACTTTGCACAATTGGTATATGCCCTAAAAAAGGAATATTTGTTTCTTGTGCTAATGTTTGAACTCCTCCTTTGCCAAAAATATAGTATTTATTATCTGGCAGTTCGGCGGGGGTAAACCATGCCATATTCTCTACTATTCCAAGTATTGGCACCTCGATATGTTCTTTTTGAAAAAAATCTATTCCACGAACAACATCAATCACTGCTACATCTTGTGGAGTACTCACCATTACAGCTCCTGAAAGTTCAATAGTTTGGCAAATAGTTAATTGAATATCACTTGTTCCGGGAGGCATGTCAATAACCATAATGTCTAATTCGCCCCAATCGGTATCAACAATAAGCTGTTTTAAAACATTTCCAGCCATTGGACCACGCCATGCTAAAGCATCAGAATCTTTAATAAAAAAGCCAATAGATAAAAACGTAATACCATGTTTTTCGAGAGGTATAATAAACTCTTTGTTTTCAATTTTTTTCATACTTGGCGTTTCTCCTTCGGCATGTAACATTTTTGGAATTGAAGGACCAAAAATATAGGCATCAAGTAAGCCAACTGAATATCCGAGTTTTGCTAAAGAAAGTGCAAGATTTACACTTACCGTTGATTTGCCAACTCCACCTTTCCCAGATGCAACTGCAATTACTTGTTTAACTTTTGAAATGCCTCCCGGTTCTTTGCTTTTGTTAGCTTTAATAATAGTAATGGGCACCAAAATAGTTCCCGTATATCCTAATTCTCGTTTTATAACATCTTGAATTGTTGGAGCTAAGGCTTGCTGAAATTTTTCATATTTCTGCGGTAAATGTAGTTGAATTGTAAGCTCATTATTATGTTCTAAAATTTCATGAATAATTTGAGCTTCAACAATGCTGATTTTTTCACCAGGCATGGGAACTTTTTGTAGCAATGAAATAATTGAATCTTTCATTTTATATTATTTTTTAATTGTATGAATAAATCTATTTTTTCCGTGTAAATCTTTATGTATAGAACAAACATCATATCCAGCATTTTTAAATACTGCACAAGTTTTTGTTCCTAATTCTTCATTTATTTCGCAATATAAATCACCTCCCGAAGGTAACACTTTTTGTCCTAAATGTGCAAGTGCTTCATAAAAAATAAGAGGATTCGAATCCTCTACAAAAAGTGCAATTTCTGGTTCAAATGCAAGTACATTTGCATGCATATTTTGTTTTTCACATTGACGCACATACGGAGGATTGCTTACAAGTATGTCGTATGTGTCTAATTTAGAGTGTGCTTGCGTGTCAAGAATATCAAGTTCGTAAAATGAAATTGAGGTGTTGTTATTTTGTGCGTTTATATATGCGGTTTCTAATGCTTTTTTAGAAATATCAAATGCTGAAACTGATGCATTTTCCATGTTTTTAGCAATGCTTATTGCAATACACCCACTTCCTGTGCAGGCATCAAGTATTCGTGGCGAGGGTTTTTGTTGATGCTCAGAAATAATCATTTGCACCAATAAGTTGGTTTCTTGCCGAGGAATGAGTACCGAAGGATTTACGGCAAACTGCAAACCATAAAAATCAGCATGCCCAAGTATATATTGAATAGGTTCGTTACGTTGAAGTCGTGAAATAACATTCGTATATATTGTTATTTGTTCGGCAGAAAGTTTATGATGTGGCGTTATAATGCAATCGGTTTTTGAAAAACCTATATGCTCTAAAAAAAGAAAACAAATACTTTGGATTTCTTTTGTGGTGTATATGTTGGTCAGTTTCGATTGAAATTCTATTTTTACATTTTGAATTGTCATTACCTTGTTTTTGTGTAAGAACAGACAAATGTACATAAGTTTAAAAAACAATGACACACAATATTGATAAAAAGTATATGCAATTGTGTATAGATTTAGCACAAAAAGCATGTGGAAATACCTATCCTAATCCAATGGTTGGTTGCGTTATTGTGCATAATAATAGTATAATTGGTAAAGGATATCATCATAAAGCAGGCGAACCTCATGCCGAAATTAATGCGATTAATTCAGTTGCTCATAAAGAATTATTGAGTGAAAGTACCTTGTATGTAAATTTAGAACCGTGTGCACATTATGGTAAAACACCTCCGTGTTCAGACGCAATAATTGAACATGACATACAACGAGTTGTGATTGGCTGCCGTGATGCATATCATGAAGTTGATGGAAAAGGAATTGAACGTATGCGTAAGGCTGGCATACAGATAGATGTGGGAGTTTTAGAACAAGAATCATATGCACTTAATAGAAGATTTTTTACGTTTCATAAAAAACAAAGACCGTATATTATTTTAAAATGGGCACAAACGCAAGATAGATTTATTGACCGTGCTGCGGATATGAAAAATGGCACAAAAGGCGTGTGGATAACCGATGAAATATGCAAAAAACGTGTGCACGAATGGCGCACACATGAACAAGCAATTTTAATAGGAACAAATACTGCTCACATAGATAATCCACAACTTACTACGCGTTTAGTGAAAGGAAATAATCCATTACGCCTTGTAATTGATTTGAAAAATCGACTGCCAGATTCATTGCATATAAAAGATAAAAGTACACCAACAATTATTTTTACGCAGAAACAAATACCCTCACAGCATAATTTAGAATATGTGCGTATTCTCAATTCAGAAACAATGTGGACTGAAATTATGGGATTTTTATATACACGCAATATACAATCTCTTATAATAGAAGGTGGTGCACGTATTTTAGAAGATGTTATTGAAAAAAATATGTGGGACGAAATGAGAATATTTACCGGACCAGAATATTTTTATAGAGGAATACAAGCCCCGCACATCCACAAAAAACCTGATTCTACAGAATATATAGGAAATTCTAAGTTGTCAATTTTTTTTAACGATTCCGAAGCAACTATTTCTTCAAAATAATAATACTAATATGATATTGTAAAAAAAATAAAAACATGTTTGCAATTTCGTCTTTAGTTATATATTTGTATAATTATCAATTTTTTATATTTTACTTACATGAACATTTTTATTGCAAAATTAAGCTCACACACAACAAGTGAAGACTTAACAAATCTTTTTAGTCAGTACGGTGAAGTTTCTTCAGCAAAAGTAATTACAGACCGCGACACTGGTTCTTCTAAGTGTTTTGGTTTTGTTGAAATGTCTGATGATTCAGCAGGTCAAACAGCAATCGATGCACTTGACAACACAGAGTTTCAAGAAAAAACTATTGTAGTTAAAAAAGCGCATCCTCGCGAAAGCAGACCAAGTAGCGGAGGGTATAATCGTCATAATAATCATCGTTAAGATAATATATACGATTGCAAAAAAGGCTGATAGTTATAAATTATCAGCTTTTTTTTTGCTTTTTTTTACATCCAAATAGGTATTCTTTTTTTGTAAAACATGCTTCTTTTACTATATTTGCGGCAAATTTTAACAAGTATAATTAAGTGCTTGTAATTATAATGTACATTGAATGAAATACATACGTAATTTTTGTATCATAGCACATATTGATCATGGTAAAAGTACACTTGCCGATAGACTTTTAGAAGTAACCAACACCGTATCGGAACGTCAAGCACAAGAACAAGTGCTTGATAGTATGGATCTTGAGCGTGAGCGAGGAATTACGATTAAAAGTCATGCCATACAAATGGATTATGAATATAATAATGAACAATATACTCTTAATTTAATAGATACTCCTGGGCACGTTGATTTTTCGTATGAAGTTTCTCGTTCTATTGCTGCATGCGAAGGAGCACTTTTAATTGTGGACGCAACGCAAGGCATTCAAGCTCAAACAATTTCTAATTTATATTTAGCAATTGAACATGATTTGGAAATTATTCCGATATTAAATAAAATGGATTTGCCAAGTGCAATGCCCGAAGAGGTTAAAGATCAAATTATTGAATTGATTGGTTGTGCTCGCGAAGATATTCTTGAGGCAAGTGGTAAAACAGGCTTAGGAGTTGAAAAAATACTTCAAACAATTATTGAAAAAGTTCCTTCTCCACAAGGTGATCCAGATGCCCCATTACAAGCTTTAATTTTTGATTCTGTTTTTAATTCGTTTCGTGGAATTATAGCATACTATAAAGTTGTGAACGGTAGCATATCAAAGGGAGATAGAGTTAAATTTATTAATACAAAACGAGAATATGATGCAGATGAAGTTGGAGTGTTGCGTTTGGTAATGGAACCAAAACAAACAATCCAAACAGGTGATGTTGGATATATTATTTCGGGTATTAAAACCTCGAAAGAAGTAAAAGTTGGTGATACTATAACTCATACCGAGCGTCCTTGCCAAAATGTTATTGAAGGATTTGAAGATGTAAAACCTATGGTGTTTGCTGGTATTTATCCGGTTGATACTGAGGATTATGAAGAGTTGCGAGTTTCTATGGAAAAATTACAACTCAATGATGCTTCACTTACGTATGAGTTAGAGTCTTCGGCAGCTCTTGGTTTTGGATTTAGATGCGGATTTTTGGGCTTGCTCCATATGGAAATTATTCAAGAGCGTTTGGATAGGGAGTTTGATATGAGTGTGATTACTACTACCCCTAACGTTTCTTATAAATGTTATACAAAAAAAGGCGAAACATTTGCCATTAATAATCCTACAGATTTACCCGATCCTGCACACATTGATTATATTGAGGAACCGTATATTCACGCACAAATTATTACGCATGCCGATTATATAGGTGCAATTATGAAATTGTGTATTGATAAACGAGGTGTTTTAAAAAATCAAATTTACATGACAAGCAATCGAGTTGAGGTAACGTTTGATATGCCTTTAGGAGAAATTGTATTTGATTTTTACGATAAACTAAAATCTATTTCAAAAGGATATGCTTCATTTGATTATCATTTTATTGGATTTCGTGAATCGCGACTTGCAAAACTTGATATTTTATTAAATGGTGAAATAGTCGATGCCTTATCTGCATTAATTCATCAAAATAATGCATACGATTTTGGTAAAAAAATATGTGAAAAATTAAAAGAGCTTATTCCACGTCAACAATTTGATGTTGCAATTCAAGCTGCAATTGGAACAAAAATTATTGCACGAGAAACAGTAAAAGCTTTGCGTAAAGATGTTACTGCCAAATGTTATGGAGGAGATATTTCTCGAAAACGAAAACTCCTTGAAAAACAGAAAAAAGGTAAAAAACGAATGAAACAAGTAGGAAATGTTGAAGTTCCTCAAAAAGCATTTTTGGCGGTTTTACGTTTAAATGATTAATATTAAAATACAAGAGGCTGCCCTTTTAGACAGCCTCTTTGAATATTAAATTTTATTAAACGCTTGCTCAAAATCCCAAATTATATCAGAAATATGTTCTATGCCAACCGACACACGTATTAAATTTGGAAATACTCCTGCTGCAATTTGTTCTTGACTCGAAAGCTGTGAATGCGTTGTTGCTGCTGGTTGAATAACTAATGTGCGTGTGTCTCCAACGTTAGCTACATGGCTTGCAATTGTAAGATTATCAATTACTGCGTTTGCCTGCGATTTATCTCCTTTAACTCGAAATGAAAGTACTCCTCCAAAACCATGAGTAAGATATTTTTTTGCAAGTGTATGATATTGAGAAGATTCTAATCCAAGATAATTAACCGTAGAAACTTTTGGGTGTGCTTCAAGCCATTTAGCAAGTGCAAGCGTGTTTTCGCAAATTTTATTCATTCGCAACGAAAGAGTTTCAATTCCTTGTAAAAGTTGAAATGAATTAAAAGGACTAATAGCTGGACCTAAATCACGAAGTCCTTCTACGCGTGCACGAATGATGAAGGCAATGTTACCAAATTGACTTCCTTCGCCAAATGTTTCCCAAAATTTCAATCCGTGATATCCTTCAGAAGGTTCTGTAAATAATGGGAATTTACCATTACCCCAGTTAAAATTTCCCGCATCAATAATAACACCTCCCATACTAGAACCATGCCCGCCAATCCATTTGGTTGCCGATGTGGTAACAATATTAGCACCGTGTGAAATAGGATTGCAAATATACCCTCCAGCCCCAAAAGTATTGTCAACAATGAGCGGAATAGAATGTTTTTGTGCAATTTTTGCTAATTTTTCAAAATCAGGAATACTAAATTCAGGGTTTCCTATGGTTTCGGTATATATGGCACGAGTATTTTCATCTATTTGTTGTTCAAAATCTTCTGGTTTATTTGAATCTACAAATTTTGTTGTAATGCCAAATCGTGGAAACGAAACTTTAAATTGATTATAGGTACCTCCATATAAGTGCGAAGAACTTACAATATTAGACCCCATGCTCATGATATTTGTAATTGCAAGTAATTGTGCTGAATGTCCAGATGCCACAGCTAAAGCACCAATACCTCCTTCAAGAGCTGCAATTCTTTGTTCCAAAACATCGGTTGTTGGATTCATTAGCCGCGTGTAAATATTTCCAAATTCTTGTAATGCGAACAAATTAGCACCATGCTGAGCTGAGTTAAATGTATATGAAGTTGTTTGATAAATAGGAACAGCACGTGAGTTTGTTACTTTGTCAGGTGCGTGTCCGGCATGAACTTGAAGAGTTTCAAAATGTAGTTTTCGTGTTGTCATAATTTTATTGTTTTAATCCTATAGTTTTGGTAGGAGTAAAAGTATATAAAAGATTTACTAAAAGCAATAGTATATAAAAAAAACCCACAATTTTTTGTGGGTTTTTTTTAAAATGAAATATTATAATATGTTATTCATTCGTATCATCAAAATCATCATCAGGTTCATCAGAAGAGTAATCAATAACATGTTCTAAAGAACCAACAACTCTAAATTCGGTGCGCCTATTTAACTGCCTTCCATCGGGGTTGTCAGATCCGTCAGGGTGGGTGTTTGGAGCAATGGGTTTTTCAAATCCAAATCCTTTGCCTTCTAATCGAGTTTTTTCTATACCGTTTTTAACAAGATAGTTAATAATTTCGTCAGCTCTTTTTTGCGATAATTTTTGATTAAAATCTGCACTTCCATGATTATCTGTATGACTACTAATTTCAACAATAATTTCAGGAGCTTCTTTTAACAATTTAAGAATAGCTTTATCTATAATTTCTCTATGCTGAGGAGTTAATTTATATTTACCGTAATCGTAATAAATATTTTTAATAATAAGAGGATCTTTTGTTATATAATTAACACCGTAATCATCAATTTTTATTGTGTCAGGTTCTGTAATTCCTTTTGTAGAAAATGGAATCATAGCAGATCCTGTTCGTACATGTTCAAATTGTAACACATATTCTCTATCAGCTGAAACATTGAAGAAATAATTTCCATTTTCATCAGTTTCAGTAGTTGCAATAAAAACTTTCTCATTGGTATTTCCAACAAATAATGAAACAGTACTTCCCTCAATAAAATGTACATCTATAGAATCTTGACTGCCTTTAATTGCATCGCCAGAAAATCCTTCGCGTAATAGTTTTTGAAGTTCTTTATCTTCAATTTCAAATACTCTTCCTGCAACAGGGATTTCAATAATATTTTCAAAATCCACTGCATATAAATCATCACAACATGATGGGTATGCAGAAGAAGCACTTCCTGGTCTATTTGAAGCTAACAAGCCTAATTTACCGTCATCAGAAATAGAAAAGTGATAATCATCATATGAACTGTTTATTGGATAACCCATATTTTCCGCAGGAGTCCATCTTCCAAGTTCTCCAATAGAATAATATATATCGTATCCTCCAAAACCAGCAAAACCATTTGAGCTATAATACAATGTTCTTGAAGTAACATCAAAATATGGTGTCATTTCATCACCGGGTGAATTTATTCTTCCTCCTCCATTTTTGGGTTCTGTCCAAATTTCTTTTTTAGCATCGTAAATAGTGTACCAAATATCAAGTCCTCCGCGTCCACCTGGTCTGTCTGTTACATAATATAACACCTCATCATTTCTTCGAGATTCATTTCCAACTGTTACAGA